>CAKZNJ010000200.1 GCA_937129505.1 uncultured Anaerolineae bacterium
TCAAAAGCATCCAGGTTCACCTCGAAATCCCGACAAGCAGGGGACGAACTTTCAACCCCAATCAGCCGCCCAACCAGCGGGGCAAAGAACAAGCTATATAACCCTCCACCGCAATAGACATCTAGTAAGGTATCTGTCTTACACAGCTCCAAGCGGCTCGATAAGTAGTCCACGAGCCGCTCCGCAACGCCCATATTGACCTGAAAAAACGCCCCTGCCGAAAGATGCAATCTTCGCCCTTTGATCTCCATCCAAAGGTGTTCGCTGCCAGCGATCACCAGGCTGCCTGCAGGGCTGAGATGTACAACCGAGATTGGCAGTTCCTCCACCAAAACTTCGGGGGGCTCGGGTGAGTCACTCTCCAAGATCAACATCAGGTTTTCGTCGCTATCGCAGCGCAGCGTCACCCGTTCGATTGCAGCGCCGGGGTCAAGTTCGATCTGTTGCCAAAGATTAACCAAGGGTTCTAAGGGCAAGAAGCACTGCTGAATGGCAAGCGTTTCATGGCTTTGAGCACGCTGAAAGCCCAGTTTTCCGTCCGCAGTCAGATGGAACTGGAGACTGTTGCGATAATACCAAGCCTGAGGGGAGGGATAAACCTCAATCGGCGGCAACTTGTCAACCCCCCCAAGGCGTTGGAGTTGTTGCTCGAGCAATTTTGCCTTGAGAGCAACTTGTTCATCATAGGGAAGATGTTGGTAATGACAACCGCCGCACTCACCGAAATGTGGACAACGTGCTACAATGCGCTGGGGAGAGGGTTCTAGCACCTTGATCAGACGTCCCCAAGCGTGATGAGCTTTCTGTTCTGTGACCTCGACCAAGACTCGCTCGCCAGCTACAGCATAGGGAACGAACAGCGCGCGACCATCCGTCAGCCGCCCCACCGCCGCTCCTCCAAAAGCCATGTCACGCAACAAGACTTCCACAACCACTTCAGGAGACATCTCAGGTAACTTTCTAAGTCATAATCTCTGTCTTTCTCACAACCCTCAAGCCACAATCTTTTGCTACCAAAAGAAATTCCTGGCAGGGATGCCAGCGCTAGGATACCATTGCTTGTGCTGGCGTAATGGAATATTCCGATTTTATCCCAATTCTCAACAATAAGTTGCACCATGCTGTACACCAATTGCACTCATCCGTCTCGTCAGGATAATAATTCCCATCGGGATCGTAACTCTCAATGTCGGCAAAGTCAAACAAAATCTTCCCGTTGGCGCTTGCGTAAGGACAGATTTGATTGTTGCAGACGTTCAAGTTGCCATCAGGCTAGGGATGAACATCCAAATTTCCCGTATAATTCATCCAAATGAATCCTCGCTCTGTTGTCGCTCTTTTCTTGATGCTCCTCCTGTTGGGTTGTCGAGTGCAAAAGCCGGCACTGCAGCCAACGCCGCGGTCAGCCCTCAAAGGAACTGAGGCCCCCATCACCATCCCTGCCGCCACACCGTCGCCCTCCAACACCCCCTGCTGCCAAGTCCGCCTTCATCCCGAAAAACCCTTTTATGTCGGCGATCAAATCAGTTTTGAGGTAATTGCTCCATCCGAGGAAAGGTTTCTCAACCAAAGTATGACCGTCACCCTGACCTCGGCTCCCAACCCCATCGGCACTGCCACCTTCCAACCCTTCGGCTTTGACCGCCGCACTCAGGCAACCATGCTGTGGGCTTGGGACACCTCTCTTCTACAGGCCGGCCAGTACACCTTGCAGTTCTCCATTCCCACTTTGAAGGAGGAGTGGACGGAAACGGTCGCTCTGTTGCCTCGCAGCGCCATGCCCGTTGCAGAACGATCCGCTCGATGGCAAGCCCTAGATACCCCTTGTTGTACCCTTCATTTCATTACCAACACCGCAGCCCACCGAGACTTGGAAGAGATTGTCGAGATTGTCGAGCGAGAATATCAGGCGGTGCTGCAAAAAATTCCTTTGGAGCAGAAAGAAGAACGGCCTCAAGTCGTTCTGATCCCGCGGGTAATCGGTAACGGCGGGTTCGCCAATGGAGAAATCAACGTTTCCTACCTCGACCGCAACTATACCGCGGCCGATTTTGCCACCATTCTCCACCACGAGATGGTGCACGTGGTCGATCAGCAAGTTAATCAAGACGAGCGCCCATCTCTATTCGTCGAGGGGATTGCTGTTTACCTCAGCGGTGGTCACTATATCCCTGAACCCCTTCTAACCCGTGCGGCTGTGCTCTATAACCTGAATCGACATTTTCCACTGCGTGATTTGGCAGAGGATTTTTACAGCCATCAGCATGAATCCGCTTATTTAGAAGCCGGCGCCTTGGTAGAGTATATGAGCCAGCGTTGGGGATGGCAAACGGTGTGGAAAACTTACCTGAGTATGTCCTTGAAGAGTGGAGAAACCCATCTCCAAGCGATCGAAAGGTCGCTGAATGAAAATCTGGGCATTTCCCTCCAGCGATTAGAACAAGATTATTTTGCCTATCTCGGTAGTATCGAGGAGAATGTGCTTACCTTTCAGGATGTAGCCAACCTCACCCTTCATTATGAGACCCTGCGCAATTATCAACAACTACTAGACCCTGCGGCATATTTTCGGACTGCTTGGATGCTGGATGCCCGACAAATGCGCAGTAAGGGTATTGTTGCCGATTATTGGCGCCACCCCCGTCAGCCGGAGAACATTACCATTGAGCTGCTCTTGAACGAAGCAGGGCGCGCCCGCCGGGCAGGAGAAATAGTCCAGGGGGCTGCCTTCCTAGATGCAATCAAATGCGCCTTGGAAGGACTAAAAGAGAAGCACCCGGAACCATTTTCCTGCCACGGGTCTGCAAAGAGCGGGTGGGAAATCGTGCAAATCTTGCTGGCCGCAGGCTATGAGCCGCAGATGTGGGTAAGGGATTTGGGTTACGCCGAAGTGATTGTCACTCAAGGATCAACCCAACTAAAACAAGTGATCTTAGAGCTACGAGGAGAAGAATGGCAGATTGTTTCAGGGACAAACGCCGCCGCTGATGAGCTGATAGAGGGGACTCAATAATCGGAAGGGACCCCAACAATATAAATTCAAGGTGTCAAAGGCGATCAACCCCACCAGCATACATAAAACGATCAGCAAGCAACCACACCCGGCAAAGATCCACAGCGGGGCTTTCTTCTTTTCGGGTGCTAACTCTGGTGGCACTTCCTCCCGCAATGGGTAAGCAGGCATTGCATAGACCGGTTCGGCATGTGCTGATGGTGCAGGTGTTAGGCGCGGTTCAGGTACGCTGATGGGTTGAGCCGCTCCCGCCGCAGGCGAGAGACGTGTTGCATGGGGGTCATAAAGAGCTTCAAAGACAATGCTGACGTTTTCACCTAATTGGATCACTTCGCCGGGGCGCATCACATGGGGGCCAAGCAGCCGTTGCCCGTTGACGAAGGTGCCGTTGGTCGAACCGAGATCCTCGAGGATATAGCCGCCCGATTGCCAGACTAAACGAGCATGTTTTCGGGAGACCTCCGCATCGCTGATCACCAGATCGTTCGAGGGGTCTCGCCCGATATAGATGTCGCTTTTCTGCAACGGAAAGACAGCGCCGGGTTGCGGTCCAGCGCGCATCACCAATTGAAAGGGCATTGATGCCATGTTCATCCTCCTCAAGGTATAGTGTAGTGCGATTCTGTGGATGTGTCAAACGGAAGTTGATTGACCTCGACGATGGAAAGCCCAAAAGCACGCCTAAATTCAACCAGAAGCGTGTCAAGGAGAGCCTCTAGAGGGGGTAAAGGATCAAGAATCTCTGCCAGACTCGTCATGTGACAATCCGCGAGACCACAAGGGATAATCCCCTCCCAATACTCCATCTGGGGGGAAATGTTTAGCGCAAAACCATGTTGCGTGACCCCTCGCGCCGTCAACTTAATGCCAATCGAAGCAATCTTGCGCCAATCCTGAATCTGAGCGGAGTCAGCACCCTGCGGTGGAGCAATCCAAACGCCGCGAAAGCCCTCCCGCGAACAAGCCGAAGCGCCAAACCGCATTAGCGTCCGAATTAGCACTTGTTCGAGTTCATTTACAAAGGCAATCGTATCTACCATGGGAACATCGCCCTGGACGGTTGAAACAAAACCCAGCTTTTGGAGCGGTAAAAGCGGGTAGCCAACAACCTGTCCTGGCCCATGATAGGTAACATCCCCTCCGCGATCGACCCAGTGCACCGTCACACGACGGCGGTCTAACTCATCTTGAGTCCAACGGATATGAGCGGCACTCCCCCTCCGTCCGATCGTGTAGGTGTGGGGATGTTCCAGCAGTAATAAGACGGCTGGAATCACGCCTTCAGCGATCAACTCACCCAATTTCTGCTGCCACTGCCAAGCAACAGCGTAGGGAACCGTTCCGGCACGATAGACCAAACAATTAGCCTGCACAGGCTAAGTATACCCAAACCTGAGCCTTATTGACCATATTGTCTATAAATCCCCAATACCTTATCGGCGTAGGAATACCCTACTTTCATCGGCCCATAGGCTTTGAGAGCATCGCGATAATTCCCATATTTTTTAATCAAACTGGCAAGCAATTTGCTGCCATACCTGACATTAAATTGCGCATCTTGCAACTGTTCGATGGTGGGACGGTTGGAGAAACATGGACCGTTGACACACATAAACTGACTAGCCAATCCATCGCTCGGCATTACCTGCATTAATCCCACAGCGCCGCTGTGCGAATAGGCAAAGGGATCCCCTCCGCTCTCAATCCATATTATTGCCGCAATCAAATCGGGAGGCAGATCATACATTTGCGCTGCTTCTTCAATATAATTGCACCAGCGGCGGACTTTTTTAGGAAATTGCTCACTGACCTGACAGCTTTCTTCGTTTGAGTCGGTCCTCTCAGATGAGGAGATCACACTTGGCATGTTCTCCTCGCCTGTCGTTGGTAAGGAAGGTTGCGGTGTTTGTGGAGCAGTCTCCTCTGCATGGGTAGGCAGGACCACTCGACTGGTCAGATAAAAACCTATCAAGCAGACAACACAACTGCCCAACAAGAAACCACGAAAGATTAATTTCGGGCCGATTTGATAAGCATTACCAACCATCTCTAATCTATTGTTTGAATTAATCACTCTTGACAAAATAGAACTTTTGTTCTAATATAAAAAAGAACAAACGTTCTGTCAATAGTCGTGATTAAGATTGATTGGAGGCAGATAATGAACCACACGCTTTTAGATAATTTTCCGCTTTCAGATGTCACCCACCATCTGCGCCTGCGGCGTAGTCTAGCCTTTGGTTTGATTCTCTTGGCCGCCTTGATTGCCTTTGAGGTCTTTAATTACTCGACAACCGAGTTTGCGCTGTCAGATTTATTGGGAGATCTCAAATTTGCCGGCGTGCGGTGGGCGACCATCTTAGCAGTCGCCTTTTGTGGGATTGATTTTGCCGGTATTGCCAGACTTTTTACTCCGAATGAAACGGTTGATTCGGCAAACGAGGTTTGGTATTTGTTCGGCGCGTGGCTGCTAGCAGCGACCATGAACGCTATGCTGACGTGGTGGGGAGTCTCCATCGCCATCCTCGAACACCAATCGCTCGGGAACGCCGTGGTGGAGCGCGATACTCTACTCCGGGTCGTGCCAATCTTTGTCGCTGTTTTGGTTTGGTTGATTCGCGTGTTGATTATCGGCTCCTTCTCAGTTGCCGGACCGCGCTTATTCTCTCAGGCGGACACACCTGCTGTATCGCAACGGCAACCAGCTTTACTGCGCCCGATCTCAAATCCAACACGCGGTTTGAACAATCGCCCCATCACCGCCGCCCCACGCACTTTTCGCGCTGAAAATGACAACGAGCAGGAGTCGATCTACACCCGCCCTGAACCTACCTATCATCCTGTCTCAATGAACGCCCGCGCCGGCACTTCCCGTCAATCTCCTCTCCCTCGTCAATAGATCGCACCCCCAAAAACCTCCAATCCCTTCAATGACACTCGTAGGGATTGGAGGTGAAATCATATAAAAGTCCGCCATTACCACTTGGGGGGGTAGACTCGCGCGCCCTTCCAATAAAGGGTTAATAATTTATCTACCTTTTTCTTATCATTCCCGCCTATACTGGACGGCTAGAGATAATTTACTGGTAAGGAGAAGTGGAAAATGCCTTCAACGAATCCAATGCAGCAATTTGCTAATCAAAAATACTTGAATTTGGAGACTAGACGGCGCGATGGGATGGTCGTCCGAACCCCTCTGTGGTTCGTCCAACACGAGGGGAAGCTTTACATACGAACTGGAGCGAAATCGGGCAAGGCAAAGCGCATGCGCAATTTTCCTCAAGTGCGCGTCGCCCCCTGTAAAGCGCAAGGAGAAGTCATTTGGGAGTGGATCAACGCAACCACCCGCCGCCTGGATGGAGAAATCACAGAAACCGTCAATAGACTTTTTAATCAGAAATACGGATTGCAAAAAACGTTCTTTGACGTTCTCGGTCGATTGCAAAAATTTGATACAGCGACCTACGAAATTACCTTACAACTTGAAGAGCAC
>CAKZNJ010000201.1 GCA_937129505.1 uncultured Anaerolineae bacterium
CTGCAAGAACTCGCCGAAGCGCAAAAGCGCACCGACCAGCGCCTGCAAGAACTCGCCGAAGCGCAAAAGCGCACCGAGCAACGGGTTGAAGAATTAGCTGAAGCGCAGAAGCGCACCGAAGAACGAGTTGGGCGCCTTGAAATCGCCCTAGCAGAGCTCGCTGAAGCGCAGAAACGCACCGAGCAACGGGTTGAAGAACTAGCTGAAGCGCAGAAGCGCACCGAAGAACGAGTTGGGCGCCTTGAAATCGCCCTAGCAGAGCTCGCTGAAGCGCAGAAACGCACCGAGCAACGGGTTGAAGAACTAGCCGAAGCGCAGAAGCGCACCGAAGAACGAGTTGGGCGCCTTGAAATCGCCCTAGCAGAGCTCGCTGAAGCGCAGAAGCGCACCGAAGAACGAGTTGGGCGACTCGAGGTTGCCGTAGCGGAGCTCGCCGAAGCGCAACAACGCACCTGGTCGAAGCTTAGCCATCTCGATGAACGCATTGGCGTCAGCATGGAGCAGGAAGCTGCTGACACTTTGGGCTATGTTTTACGGCAAAAGGGATACCAGATTGTGAGCGGTCCGTTCAATCTGCCACTGAATGGCGAGATCGATGTCATTTATACTGTTCAAGATGATAGTGGCAAAAGGTTGACGGTCGTGTTAGAAGCCAAGACTCGTTTGAGCTACAGCGCAGTCGAGGATTGGGCACAGGCAATGCGTTCCAGCGGCTTTCGCCAGCGCTTGGCAAACAAGGGATACGGCGGGCCTTATCTGGTATATGTATATGGAATGCGTGCTGATCCCAGTGCTTTTGAAGCGGCGAAAAAGTTTGGCATCGGCTTGATTACCGACCGCGGCGAGCAAATCGAACCAGCGGGTGAAATTTCTGCTGCCGAGCCCTAAATAGAAAACAGATAGTTCAATTTGGCAGGGTGGAGGTTTGATTTGCGTTCCAACTGTTCCAAAGGATGTGGATGTTCGACCAAGCGATAAACTCTTACGGTATAGGTTTTGGGTACTCTTCCTGTGAGCATCTCGCAAAAGATTTTCCCAAAAGTGAGATGCTTCATTAGGTCATCTTAGTTGTTGATCCATTCATGTATAATGTAAGAACAAAAAAAAACGATATTGGAAAAGAGGAATGATCCAGCGTCGCTTTCGTTCAATCTTGCGAGTTCTCTTTCGGTTGCTAACCGACTTAGAGGTCATTGGGTTGGAGAAAGTCCCTCTAAGGGGGGGATATATCCTCGCTACCAATCACCTCAGCCGTTTAGATCCGCCCCTGTTGTTCATGCTCATCGAACGGGATGATTTGAACGCTTTAGTGGCGGATAAATATAAAAAATATCCTTTTATCCCTTGGTTGGTCAATGCCTTGAAGGGAATTTGGATCAATCGCGAAGAGGCTGATTTTCGTGCCCTGAAAGAAGCCCGTCAATATTTGCAAGCAGGAGGGTTGTTAGGCATTGCACCCGAAGGCACCCGCAGCCGAAGCAAAGGTTTACTGCCCGGCAAACCCGGTGTGGCATACTTGGCAGATAAGGCTAAGGTGCCGGTGATCCCGGTGGCAATCAATGGCACCGAAGGGGCGATGGTCAAGATTTTTACCCTTCGGCGGCCGAAAATCCGCGTCGTATTTGGCGATCCCATCCAACTTCCCCCCTTGGATCGCGAACAGTGGGAAGAGCAGTTACAGCGCAACACCGATGAAATTCTCTGTCGCATTGCTGCGCTCTTGCCCCCGCAATATCGCGGCGTTTACGCCGATCATCCTCGCTTGTTGGAACTGTTGGCACAGTCGTCGCCATCGGCTTCCTGATAGCCATTAAACTGCAGCCCGATTCGGCTGGACGGTCGGCAATTCCAAAGGCATGATAAAATCCAAACTATGAAAAATTGGCGCTTTTGGCTGGGCGTTTTCGTCAGCCTTTTTTTTCTAGGTTGGGTTCTCAAAGATCTGCTTCCCGAAATGGAATTTTTCTGGGAAGCCCTGCGTCAAGCCCAGTACGGCTGGTTAATCCCTGGGGTAGCAGTATACTTCCTTGGCGTTTGGGCGCGTGCCTGGCGCTGGCACTACCTACTGCGCCGCATCAAACCAGTTCCGACAAGCACGATGTTTCCTATTGTTGCCATCGGTTACATGGGAAATAACATCTACCCTGCCCGGGCCGGGGAGGTATTGCGAGCGGTGGTGCTAAAACGACGCAAGGGGATCTCGGTTTCGGCTTCGCTGGCTACCATCATCGTTGAGCGCATTTTCGATGGCTTGGTGATGCTGGCATTTGTGTTTGTCAATTTACCCGAATTGAGCCGCTTGACGGCGGGTGCGGGAGTGGCAGGAGCGAGCAGCATCCGCCAGATTGCTCTTGGTGGAGCCGCCCTTTTCTTCGGTGCACTGGTTGTCTTTCTGATCGCAGCCATGTTTCCTCAACGCACCCAAGCTCTGGTAGCTTGGATTACTCAGAGATTCATCCCTTCGCGTTGGCGCGAAAGGACGCTTTCGTTGAGCGAGCGCTTTCTCAGCGGCTTGGAGGCTTTGCGCTCGCCGCTGGATGTCTGGATGATTTTCTTCACTTCGGTCGTCATCTGGCTATTCGAGACGGCAAAATACTGGTTTGTGATGCACGCTTTCCCATTTGAGGTGAGCTTTTTTGCGTTGATGTTGATGAACGGCATTGTCAATCTGGCAACTACGCTTCCCTCGGCGCCGGGTTACATTGGCACCTTTGATAAGCCCGGCATTGCTGTGCTAGAAGCCTACGGTGTCAGCACAGCAGTGGCTTCTAGTTATACCATTGTCTTGCATATTGCCCTCTGGTTACCCATTACGGCGCTGGGAGCATATTATCTTTGGCGGGAGGGCTTGCGCTGGGAAGCAGCTCTAAAGGAGGTTCAGTGAGCGATGGAGTTTCCCGACGCCGCGTAGCTGTGATTGGCGCCGGCTTTGGCGGTTTAGCAGCCGCCCATGACTTGCTCAAAGGGGGGCGATCGGTTACGTTATACGAAGCGACGGATACAGTCGGAGGCTTAGCAAGCGGTTTCAAGGAAGCGCATTGGGAATGGTCTGTTGAAAAATATTACCACCATTGGTTCGCCACCGATCGTCACATGCTCGAACTAATTGACGAGTTGGGCTGGCGCGATCAGGTGCGCTTCCCTCGTCCCTACACCGTCGTCTATTACAAGGGAAAATTTTATCCCTTTGACTCGATCTTGCAAATGGCGCTTTTTCCAGGCTTGGGTTGGGGGGTGGACAAAGTGCGGTTTGGCTTAGTGGGGCTTTTCCTGCGTTTGACCAACAACTGGCGCGCTCTTGAGCAGACCACGGTTGAGGCATGGATGCGCCGCTGGGCTGGCGATCGCGTCTACGAGATGATGTGGCAGCCGTTGATGATTGGCAAGTTCGGCGAGCGTTATGCCCCTCAGGTGAATATGGCTTGGATGTGGGCGCGCATCAAAGCTCGCACCACCCGTTTGGGTACCTTTGAAGGGGGCTTCCAAGCCTTTGCCGATCGCTTTGCAGCTCATCTCAAGGAAATGGGGTTAGATTTGCGACTTTCCACTGCAGTGCAGCGCCTCAGCGCCTTGCCTGAAAAAGGTGTGAGCGTGCTGACCGAGTTCGGTGAAGAACACTACGATCAAGTGCTGGTCACTCAGTCACCCGCGGTTCTGGCTCGCTTAGCGCCTCAACTGCCAGCGGATTACCTGCGCGGTTTATTGGAATTAAAGAGCATGGGCGCGGTGGTGTTGATTTTCTCTCTCAAGCATCCCCTGTCGCCTGAGGGGTATTATTGGTATAACATCCCTAAATCGGCGGGGTTTCCTTTTCTAGCGTTAGTCGAGCATACCAATTTTATACCGGCCCGCTATTTTGGTGGTGAACACCTGGTATATTGCGGGGATTATTTGGAGACCGATCATGAGTATTTTCGACTCAGTCAAGATGAATTGGTCGAGCGCTTTCTACCTGCTTTACAGCGCATCAATGCCAACTTTTCACCCGATTGGGTAAATAAAACCTGGCTGTTCCGCACCCCCTACGCTCAACCCGTGCCCTTGGTCAACCACTCCCGCAACATTCCCCCTATCCAAACTCCATTGCCGGGTGTTTTCTTCGCCAGCATGAGTCAGGTATATCCTTGGGATCGGGGCACCAACTTTGCGGTGGAAATCGGACGGCGGGCGGCGCGGTTGATGATCCAATCTCAGGGATGATCGATGCAGAGTTTTTGATGGTCATCCCTCGGCGGGGGTAGTGAGTCTGCCAGAGAAATCTTTTAGAGGAGAGCAACATGAAACCAGAACTATTTGCCTTGTTGACGGCAATGGCGTGGGGCATCGGGGGCTATTTCGAGAAAAAGGGACTGCATTTGGG
>CAKZNJ010000202.1 GCA_937129505.1 uncultured Anaerolineae bacterium
GGTCGACGAATGTCCCAAAAAATTCCCCTTGGCGTCAAACTTTTTACCTGCCGCTATGCGACAGAAGTACACCTCTCTTTTTCCCTCGTAGCAGGACAAGGTCTGCACTTTCTCCTCTACGTTGATCACGACCAATTTTTCCTCGATATCAGGGTTTATTGGGGAGACATCCTGTTGAGTCAAGGGGCGGAAAGCTTCTGCCCTTGCCCAAAAAACATCGCCGTAACCATATTTTTCGTTCACTCGATACCAAATTTGCCCATTATCGTCCTGTTTTATCTGGTCGACCCATAAGATTTGGCTGTAGTACATACGAATGGGGAATTGGTTTTCCACTCGATATTTAAAGCCAGGGCTATACGGCCCCCTCTCTAATTTTACTTCGACCCATGGTACTGTGACCTCAACCCACATACCCGGTCCGAAGCTCGTTTCAGGCAGTTGTTTTATCGGTATATTCTCTTTATTTTGACAAGGCTGTAACTCAGATGCCCAAACATAACCTTCGGGTGTCTCGACAAATCGTTGTCGGTAGCGATATGGATTTGATCCGACGACCTCTCTCAACCAGACAACAACTGCATCATCGTATAAGACTCCTACCGTCGCAGAGTTGACATCTGGTTTAGCCTTTAACTCAACTTTGGCAAATGCTCTACCTAACCTTTGCCCTGGGGGAAAAGATTGGTTCTCTAAGAATTTCGCCTTTTTACCAAAGATAACCCCCAAAATTCCATAACTACTAAGTCTCAAGAATTCCCGTCTCGAAAGGTGTTTCAATGCTCTTTTCCTTCGCTAGCACCATGAAAGATCGTTGACTTTCCAAAAGATAATCGTTTTGTCCGATTCGGTCAATATCAAATTATATATTTTTTGATCGCAATCTTAGGCTATTCGTGACAACAAAAACACTGCTCAAGGCCATCGCCGCCGCAGCTAAGATTGGATTCAGTAATCCTACCGCAGCTGCTGGGATAAGAAGAACGTTGTAGATAAAAGCCCAAAACAGGTTTTGCTTGATGGTTGCAAGCGTTAAGCGAGAGAGATGGATTGAACGAGCTACTCCCATCAGATCATTGCCAATTAATACAATTGGAGCAGTCGCAATGGCAACGTCCGTACCACTTCCAATTGCAATACCTAAGTCAGCTTGTGCTAATGCGGGTGCATCATTAATTCCATCGCCGACCATCGCCACTTTGTAACCTTGCTCTTGGAGCTTTTTGATTTGTAGTGCCTTTTCCGCCGGCAACACTTCAGCAAGGATTAGGCTCAATCCAATTTTCTCTCCAATGGCAGCCGCTACCCGTTGATGATCGCCAGTGATCATACCGACAGAAAGATTCATACTCTTCAATGAATCCACTACTTTTCTAGCCTCATCTTTCAGCATATCGGCTACCGCAAAAAAACCCGCCAATCTTCCATCTATGATGACATAAATTGGCGTTTTTGCTTCGTTGTGGAAACGCTCGATCTCGGAGCGATAGTTTGTAAGGTCAATGCTATTTTGTTGCACAATCTTATCACTTCCAACTACAAGGGTATGCCCCTCTACCTCTCCTATCACACCTTGACCAGCTAGCGCTTGAAAACGGGTAGGATCAACCAATGAAATGCTTCGCCGAGTGGCTTCAGCCACAATCGCCTCCCCTAGAGGATGCTCACTAACCCTTTCCAAAGAGGCTACAAGACGGAGAAAATCCTCCTCACGACCGTTATAATCAAAAAGGACAATATCTGTCACTTGCGGTTGACCTTTAGTGAGCGTGCCAGTTTTATCAAAGATGATATTATTGATAATACCGGCTCGCTCAAGAGCCTCACCACTTTTGATTAATATCCCCATTTCAGCACCTTTGCCGCTTCCTACCATCACAGCAGTCGGC
>CAKZNJ010000203.1 GCA_937129505.1 uncultured Anaerolineae bacterium
CGGCTAATAAAATCACCGCAACCACGACAATCAATCCAATCACAGAGATAGGATTGCGCGAAAATTTATACCAATTTCGCCCCAACTCCTCTCGGCGAGAAACACGTTGAAGTCGTTTGATATCCTCTAGGGTCAAGGACGATTGGTTGAGATTCGAATTGGTTGAAATTTGCATGTCATTCTCCCTTTGCAGCCCGCAGACGGATGCGCGGATCAAGGTACGCCACAATCAGGTCAACGATAATGTTCATAATGGCAAAGGCAGCGCCGAAGACTAAGATCACTGCTGAGATGGCATTCAGGTCTTTGTACAACATCGCATTCATCCCGTATCGCGCCATGCCTGGCCAGTTGAAAATGCTTTCAACGATGAACGCTACAGACAGAATCGCCGCAATATCCAAGCCTAGGATCGAGATTGTAGGAATAAGAGAAGGTTTCAGCAGAAAACGACTCATAATAGAGCGTTCTGAGACGCCAAGGGCACGGAGATTGGCAATGTAGTCCTTGGTTAGATTATCTGCCATTGAAGAGCGGGTGATTCGGGCCGCTTGGGCGATTGATCCCATCGCTAGGGACAGCGAAGGCAATAGGATATGCCATAAAGCATCCAAAAAAGTGCTGAATTGACCCTGAATGAGGGCATCAATGGTTACTAGTCCGGTAATTTTTGGGGGAAGCGGTACGTTTTCACTAACCCGACCGATAATGGGGAACCATTTTAGGGCAAAACCAAAAAGTAAGATGAATAAAATAGCAAAGATATAGGATGGGGTAACAATTCCAGCATAAGAGAACAATCTGCCCAAATTATCTATCCATGTATCTTTATAACGTGCGGAAAGAATGCCCAGCCCGATTCCAAACACCGCAGCGATGAATGCAGCAAAGAGAGCCAATTCCAGCGAAGCGGGCAAAGTCTCTTTAATATCATTTGTCACTGGCCGCTGAGTGATTAAAGATAAGCCGAAATCACCGCGTACGGCATCTCGCAACCAGTAGTAGTACTGGACGGTTATCGGTTTATCTAAATGCATCTGCTCGCGCAAGCGATCCACCACCCATTGAGGGGCACGTGCCCCTACTGCCATCCTTGCCGGATCGCCGGGCATAATTCGGGCGATAATGAAAATTACAATCGATAATCCTAACAAAACGAAAATCGAGTAAAGTGCTCGCTGGATCAGGAACCGCAACATTGACATAAACGATCTCCAATCATTTCCCTTTCACAATCTACGGGGAGGGGAGAAGCAAAATCCAGTTACTCTTCTGGAGCTTCTCCCCTCGTTCTGAGCGAGACAGGGAGATTAACGCTCCAAGTTCGGATTATTGACAGTCAACTCCGATCTGAGGCAAGAAGAAGAAGTAGCCCATCAACATGCTGGTTTCGCCACGCGCAGCGGGGAAGTCCACGCAGGATCGAATGGCATGCTTTTCAACTTGGTCATACACCCAGATGGAGACGGCGTTCTCGACCAACTGGCGTTGAATAGCGCGATATTTCTCAAAGCGCTGTTGCTCATCAAGGGTTGCCAAAGCGTCGTCAATCGCTGCATCCAGCTCGGCATCAAGCAGCCATTCATTCTGTTGCCAGGTATTTGCGGTGCTGGAGTGGTAGCGCTGCTTGAGCATTAAGCCAGCCTCGGGTAGGTCAGAGGATACGTAAATGGTGACGATGTGAGGCGAGGTCTCTTGCTTGCTGGTGTTCTCAACCACGCTCAACCATGGCGATTTGGTAATTTCGACCTTTATGCCGATCTCAGCCATGTTGGATTGGAACAGCAGAGCGAATTTCTCCTCGTCGGGCACTTCTGAGACCCAGTGAATTTGAACCGGATATTTATCTAACTCATTGGCATAAGCACATTGGGCAAGCTCTTCTCGCGCTTTATCCAAATCCCGCTTGTAGGGAACGATGGTGCTATCATGCCCTGCTAGAGAAGAGGGCACTGGACCAACAGTTTGCTTGGTACCCGGCCACTCTAGTGCGACTGCAGCGTCATAGTCAAAGGCATACGACATTGCCCGGCGGCAATGCACATCGTCAGTTGGCGGGATGCGGTTGTTGATCATGAAATAGAAAGTCGTCATACCCGGCAGAGCAACGATATCTACTCCTTCGATTTTATCCAAGGCTTCATAGGCTTCGAAGGATTGCCACTGATCGGAGATCTCCAGTTCGCCTTTTTCCATCAAGCTGCGCACCGTTACTGCTTCGGTCGTACCAATGTAGCGCACTTCATCTGGAGCGTTGGGGACAAATTCACCCCACCATTCGGTGTTCTTTTCCATCAGCAAGTACTGCTCGAGGGGGAACTCTTTGACTTTATAGGGGCCGGAACCGGCATCATTGGTTTGCAGCCATTCTTTCGCATAATCGCCGAATTCTCCATAGGGCCCTTCAGGCTTGATGTGTTCTCGGACCAGTTTTTCGTTTAGGACATATAAACGGGTCAAACTAGGCAGGAAGAGAGCGGTTGGCGCTGCGATCTTGAATTGCACCGTGTAGTCATCCAAAGCCTCGACACTCTCTACACCCGCTGTGACCAGATAGGCGAACCCTTCTCCAATCGTTGCCAAACGGTTATAGGAAAAGACAACGTCCGAAGCTTTCAAAGGGGTGCCATCGTGGAATTTGACATCTTGTCTGAGCTTGAAGGTGTAGGTTTTACCATCCTCAGAGACCTCCCAAGACTCTGCCAGCCAAGGATCTACCCCTCCTTTGGCATTGGGGAAAACCAAAGAATCGTAGAGGTTGACCAAAGAGCTGGAGGCTACATAGTCATTGCCCACCGCCGGGTCAATTCGGTTCGGCCAAGAGTGGGTAACTCGCAAGACGCGTTTTGCCGTTGCTGGCTCGGCTGGCGCGCTCGGCTGTTCTGGCGCTTGAGTGGTAACGGGTTGTTCTTCCCCCCCACTCGGCGCAGGAGTAGGTTGGGGAGCAGGAGCACACTGCGCCAAAAGAAAACTTAATGCAAGCATCAGGGTAAGGAATGTGAAAGTTTTATTTTTGGAATACATCTCTTCTCTCCTTGAAGGTAAAGTTTACAAAAGCCAAAGAATTTTTAGCCCGTGGAACACACCTCTTCTTTGTTGATCACTGCACCTCCTTTCTCATGCTAAAAGACACCGAATGGGTTTTATGGGATGGCCGCATTGCTGCATAGGCATACAAGAAAACGCTGGGCTCGCCAGATTCATTGGTAATTGTGTGGGCTAAGTTCGCCCCGAAAGCAACACTGTCTCCTTCTTTGAGCACGACTGTCTCTTCCCCGATTTGGAGAGTGACTTCCCCGCTAAGAAGAAAACAAAAGTTTTCCCCTTCCTCCTCTGCATCTACATGCAACGAAATGCCCTTGGGGAGGTTGTATTGCCAAACCCGCAGGCGAGAAGGCTCGTCGGTCGGTGTCAGGGGGAGTTCCTGATAGTTCGAATAATCAATGTCCTGAAAGGGTGCCAAGCTCTTACGAGTTACAAACGCCAATTCAGCGCTCCGTTCCTCCTCAAAAAAATAGCGCACATTCACCTCTAAAGCATTGGCAATCTCCACCAAACTGGTGATGGAAGGAGTAGCTTTGTCCCGTTCCAGTTGGGATAGATAGCTCGGCGACAAGTTGGTCTTTTGACTTAATTCCATGAGAGTCATATTGCGCTCATTGCGTAAGGACTTAACTCTTTCACCAAGGCTTTTTACCATTCGCTCTTCCTTATCAGTAAGCTTTTTACTTCTGCAACCAGCATAGGCAAATCGTAAGAGCTAAAATATAGCCGGTGTGATCATCGACAAGACCACCGTCGGATGATCGGTATGGTTTACCAAACGATGTTTCAGAGAAGAATGGAAGTAAATGCTATCACCAGCGAAAAGATCATAGAAGGAACCCTCCAAGAGGACGCGCAAGACGCCAGAAAGCACATAATAAAACTCTTCGCCAAAGTGAGCTCGCTCCTCATCGTACTGCAAGCCCTGATTGGGAGGCAAGAGAGTCAGGATGAAAGATTGAAAGGTAGCACGCGGCAGACGGTCCATTAGAGGCGAATAAATCACCGAAGAGCCTTCAATGCGAAAAGTTTGGCGCTCGTCTTTACGGACCACTTTAGGAGGATGGATGGTTTCAGGAAAGAATTCGGTAATCTTGATTTCAAGGGCTTCTGCTATGGCATAAAGGGTGGTGATAGAGGGGGCAACTTTACCATTCTCGAGTTGAGAAAGAAAGCCCGACGTACAATTCGTCTTTTGGGCAAGTTCATCTAACGTCCATTCTCGACGCAGACGCATTTCGCGAATGCGTTGCCCGATACCAGTAATTACAGTATCCATAAAATTATTTTAATCCTACTAAAATTTTTGTCAAGAGTTAATTTTGTTTAGCATAAGTCAATTTTTTCACAAAACAGATGTAATGGGGCAGTCTACTCAAAAATAGGCCAATTTACGGTTTACGAGACAATCTTCCCCATCAATCATCACTCCCCTGCAAAAAATCACATTATACTTCTTATTAAGAAATTTCACTTGCTCGCCAACCGTGAAGGAGGAAACATGAATACCCTAAAGCGTGGGTTAATCCTCGCCGGAATCTTCATATTGATTCTGGTGCTGATCTTAGGTGGAGGTTATCTTTTTCTCTTTCACTATTACCTCCCTGACCGGCTAGCCCAACAATCCTTTCCCAAAACAGAAGGAGAAATTCAGCTCGTTGAGCTAGATCAGGCTGTTGAGATCTTTCGCGATAAGACGGGCATTCCGCATATCTACGCCGCAACCCTACACGACTTGTTCTTCGCTCAAGGTTATGTCCACGCCCAGGATCGTTTCTGGCAAATGGATTTTTGGCGCCACATTGGTTCGGGCCGCCTTGCCGAAATGTTTGGAGCATCACAACTCCAAACCGATTCATTCCTGCGAACCTTAGGCTGGCGCCAATTGGCTGAGCAAGAGTACGAGCAGTTGAGCGCCGAGTCGAAAGCCATCCTGAGCGCCTACAGTGAGGGGGTGAACGCATACCTAAAAGACCATCAAGGGGCTGCGTTGAGCTTGGAGTACGCTATCTTAGGCATCGTGAGCAGAGATTATACGATCGAACCATGGACTCCAATTCACACCCTGACGTGGGCAAAAGTGATGGCATGGGATTTAGGGGGCAACATGAACGAGGAAATTCAGCGCGCCATCCTGTTGCAAAGCTTTAGCCCCGAAATGCTGGCGGAGCTTTATCCCCCTTACCCCGAAGATCATCCCTCCATTGTGCCGGATCTAAGCCAAGCAGAGCATTCGAATCCCCCCTTCATGTCCGCTCTCGACTCTGGGTTGCTCTCTTCCCCCACCTTGAAACAAGCGTTGCAAGCTTCGTTGGAAAACTCACAGCAGATAACAGCCCTACTCGGAATAAACGGCGGAGGAGTTGGCTCTAATTCATGGGTAGTGTCTGGTTCGCGAACAGTTACCGGAAAGCCTTACTTAGCCAATGATCCCCATTTGGGGATTCAAATGCCTTCGATTTGGTATCAAATTGCTTTACATTGTCGCCCAAAAAGCGCCCAATGCCCCTTTGAAGTCGCCGGCTTCTCATTTGCTGGCGTGCCGGGGGTCGTGATTGGCCACAACGAGCGCATTGCATGGGGTTTCACCAATGTAGGTCCGGATGTCATTGATCTCTACATCGAAAAGGTAAATCCCCAAAATCCCAATCAATACGAAGTAAACGGACAATGGGTGGATTTCGAGATCCGGCAGGAGGTCATCCGCATCAGCGGCAGTGAGCCTGTGACCATAACCGTCCGTCTCAGCCGTCATGGTCCAGTTATTTCAGACACCTATGGGCCATTGAAAGACGAGCATGAGAAAGATGAGGATGCTAAACCCTTTCGGGAGAAAGTGGGCATTGAATTGCCGCCAAATTATGTGATCGCTATGCGCTGGACAGCCCTAGAACCATCCTTGGTCTTCGAAGCGATCTGGGGGTTTAATAAAGCTCGCAATTGGCTCGAATTCCGCCAGGCTGCGCAATCTTTTGCTGTTCCAGCGCAAAATCTCGTTTATGCTGACGTAGATGGGAACATCGCCTATCAAATGCCGGGGCGGATTCCGATCCGAGCCAAGGGGGATGGACGTCTGCCTGTGCCGGGCTGGACAGACGAATACGAATGGGTAGGCTACATCCCATTCGAAGAGTTGCCTTACACGCTCAACCCGGCGCAGGGATATATTGTGACCGCAAATAACCAGGTGCCGCCTGCCGATTACCCCTACCTGATCACAGCCGATTGGGATTATGGCTTTCGAGCCAACCGCATTGTCGAGCTCCTTGAAACTGCTCCTGAAAAAATCGATCGAACTTATCTGCAAAAAATGCAGGCCGATAGTTACGACTCCAGTTCGGCTTTTATCCTTCCCGTTCTTTTGCAAGTGCCGCTGGAGGATCCCGATCAAGAAGCTGTCCGAAAAATTCTGCAAAACTGGGATGGTCAAGCGAAATTGGACTCGCCAGCAGCAGCGCTCTATGCTGCGTTTTGGAAACATCTTGTGTTGTTGACTTTTGGGGATGATCTGCCTTCCGAGGAATCCCCTACCGGTGGCGATCGATATTTTGAAATTCTGCGCCATCTCGTCCAACAGCCGAACAGCATCTGGTGGGATGATCAATCCACCCCTGACCAGGTCGAAGGGCGCGATGCGATCTTCGCGCAGGCATTCGCACTAGCCGTGAAAGAGCTGAATACCACCCTGGGTAGAGACTCTCTCACCTGGCGTTGGGGAGACCTGCATACGGCTACCTTTCGCAATGCGACCTTTGGCCAGTCAGGCATTGCCCCATTGGAAAGACTCTTCAACCGTGGCCCATTCGCTACAGGAGGCGGTGCTTCGATCGTAAACGCTACCAGTTGGGATACCTCGCTGGGTTATGAAGTCATCTCGGTCCCTTCTATGCGCATGATCGTTGATTTAAGCGACCTAGATAACTCTCTCACCGTTCACACCACCGGTCAATCGGGACATGCCTTTCACCCTCATTACATCGATATGGCAGAACTTTGGAGCACCGTCCAGTACTATCCCATGTGGTGGGAGGAAGAATCCGTCAGACAAAACACCGCTAGTTACCTAAAACTGCTACCCTAGGAGATTTGAAGATTATGGTTCAAGGGAGATGAATGACGCTTGAACAATTGTCATCCCGAAATCGGTAATGCTACCAAATCGGCTATAATCAGAAAGATGATTTGGGAATTTGATTGGGATACGTTTTGCGACCAAATTACGGGCTGGGAAGCAGATCATTTAGATTTCATCTTGATCAGAAGTGCTCTCATACCCGATCAAGCCGAAGAAAACTTACTCCGTTGTTTTAACGAAATTGCGCGCATTCTCAAACCCGGCGGCTTGCTGTTTGTTCACGGAATCCCAGAAAAATTACCATTCTTTGGGGTAAACCTCGATCGATTACTGACTTTCAAGTATTGGATCGTCGTCGAATCAACGCTCAAGAACAAAGATAAAGGTTTGCCTACCAAATTTTATTGCTTGCGCCAAAGTTGTATTCGAGCGCGCAAAAGAAGGGGCGAAGACGAAAAAGAGCCCCTCACAGACATCTGGTGGGATATCCACCTCTTAAAACATCGCCGAGATCGGGATTTTCACCCATGCCAACTACCCGATGCGCTATTAGAGCGGATTATCCTTCTTTCAACCAATCCGGGAGACATTGTTGTTGATGCCCTCGCTGGCACCGGTACAACCGCAATTGCAGCAGCGAAGCTTGGCCGACGCTATGTTGCTATAGATGTAGACCCAGCCTATGTAGCGATCACGAAAGAAAAACTTGCTCAACTCCAGACACTGGGAAAAGTTCAACGTCAAGGGACGAAGAAGACAAAGAATAACTACACGAAAAAAGCTCTCCAATTGGAATTACAAAGGATTGCCCGCCAATTAGGGCATTTACCCACACCCGAAGAAGTCCAAAAATTCAGTCATTACGAACTCGAAGCGTTTCTCGAAACGTTTCCATCCTGGAATAAAGCGTTGAAAGCCGCAAAATTCGAAAGGCAAAACTAAGCCAACTCCAAAACTAAAGCTAGGCTAATCGATCTCGGTCGGGCCGTGCATGTTCATAGAAATAGCCATTGCCTTTCGGGACAAAGTAGAGCTCAGATTATTGGTATAATCAGACCAGCGTAAACAAGACCAAGAAGGTGTTCAGGTTTATCAGCAGCCATGCTGACCCAGCGAGAGAATCATACAAGGAGCGAGCTATGGAATGGGTTGGTCAATCGGTTCAGCGATTAGATGCAGTCGGAAAAGTTACGGGTCAAACCCTTTTCCCCGGCGATATCAATCTCCCTAATCAAGCCTACATGAAAATCCTCTTCGCCCAGCGTCCGCATGCCATCATCCGCCGCATTGACACGCAAAAAGCCGAGGCGCTCGAAGGCGTCATTGCCATTTTTACCGCCAAAGATGTGCCCAACAACGAATACGGCCTGATCATGCCCGATCAGCCAGTGCTGTGTGGGCCGGGTTCTAACAAACCCTATGCCGATCGCGTGCGCTTCATCGGAGATCAGGTTGCTCTTGTTATCGCCGAAAGCGAAGAAATTGCAGCCAAGGCGCGGGACTTAATCGAGGTTGAATATGAAGACCTGCCGGTCGTCACCGATATGGTCGCCGCCATGCAAGCGGATGCACCTATCCTGCATCCCGACCGCGGTTCGAATGTTTTTTGTCACTACCGCATCCGCAAAGGAGACGTTGAGGCGGCGTTTGCCCGTTGTGAGGTGATCATCGAAGGGGAATACCGCACTCCCGCTCAGGAGCATGCCTACCTTCAACCGGAAGCCGGCTTGGGTTATATCGATGAAGAAGGGCGGGTGACGATTCAAGTTGCCGGGCAGTGGACTCATGAGGACCAAGAGCAGATCGCGCACGCCTTGAATCTGCCCCTCGAAAAAGTGCGCGTCATCTACCCTGCCATCGGAGGCGCTTTTGGCGGGCGAGAGGATATGTCGATTCAGATCGTCCTAGCCTTAGCAGCCATGCGCTTGCATGAGCGGGGCATCGATCGGCCGGTCAAAATCATTTGGAGCCGTGAAGAATCGATCATTGGGCATCACAAACGGCATCCCTATCTCATCCGCAGCCGTTGGGGCGCTACCAAGGAAGGCAAAGTCATCGCTGCCGAGGTGGAAGTAATCGCCGATGGGGGAGCTTATGCTTACACGAGCACGAAAGTGCTGGGCAACGCAACCCTTATGTGTACTGGCCCCTACGAGATTGAGAATGTCAAGGTTGATTCATACGCCGTTTACACAAACAACATTCCCAACGGTGCTTTCCGAGGCTTCGGCGGTCCGCAGGCTGCCTTTGCGGCTGAAACGCAGATGAACCGTCTAGCCGAGGCGTTGGGGATGGACCCGGTCGAAATCCGCTTGCGCAATATCCTGCGCGAAGGCTCCCTGCTTTCGGTGGGCACCCCTCTGCCCAAAGGAGTCAGCATCGGACAGGTGGTCGAGCAATGCGCCAAGGCCGCCGGTTGGCAAAAGACGGAAGAGGGTTGGAAACGCCCACCCAAACCAACCGATCCTGCGCCACATCGGATTCGAGGTATTGGCTTTGGTTGTGCCTTCAAGAATGTTGGCTTTTCCTTTGGCGCTCCAGAACACTCGTGGGCGACCGTGGAGTTATACGGCGATGCGGAAATTGAACGTGCCATTGTGCACCACGCCGGCGCAGATGTCGGCCAAGGAGCGCACACCGTTATGGCACAGATTGCTGCCGAAACGTTGAACATTCCGTTGGAGCGGGTGCGCGTGGTTGTCTCCGACACCGCCGTAACCGACAACTCGGGTTCTGCCTCTGCCTCGCGGATGACCTTTATGGCAGGCAATGCTATTAAGGGGGCCTGTGAGCTTGCCCTTGAGAAGTGGCGAGCCGAAGAGCGACCGGTAGTCGTCAAGTATAAATATCGCCCCCCTGCAACCACGCCTTTCGACCCTCAAACCGGAAAATGCGAACCAAATTTTGCCTATGGATATGTCGCCCAAGCGGTCGAAGTGGAAATCGACACCGAAACCGGGCACGTCCGTCTCTTGCGGGTCATCTCGGCAAACGATGTGGGGAAAGCGGTCAACCCCATCCAAGTGCAAGGCCAAATTGAGGGCGGCGTCGTGCAGGCAGCGGGCTATGCTATCCTCGAAAACTTTATCCAAAAGGATGGCTATGTTCACACTCAGCATCTTTCCACTTATTTGATCCCCTCTGTTCTGGATATTCCCGATCGGGTAGACTCGCTGATCTTAGAGTATCCAGACCCCATTGGGCCCTACGGAGCGAGGGGTATGGCAGAGATGCCCTTCTTGCCTTTAGCGCCAGCTGTCATTGCGGCTGTGCGCGATGCTAGCGGTGTTTGGTTCTATGAGTTTCCTCTCATCCCAGAGCGTGTCTTACGCGCCTTGGGGAAACTCAAGCCAGTCCCTGCTGGGTGACCTCGCCTTTGCCTTAGGAGAGACTTGTTTTTTTCATCTTTCCGCCTCAATCTACCTCGAGAATCTTTCCCGCAGGTTAGCCGGCTGGAACCTGCGGGAACTTTTTGACGTTCCATGCTCGATTTGCTTGAAGCCTATGGCTTTTTTGGTTTGCAACACGGTTCAGCCGTGCTGCTGGGTTTGTTGCGCTCAAAAATCTTGGCCGCCACCCTAGGACCCTTTGGAGTGGGCATTTTTTCGCAGGCTAACGCATTCTTTACCCTGTTGCAAGGTTTTTTCATCTTGGGGCTAGGGGGCA
>CAKZNJ010000204.1 GCA_937129505.1 uncultured Anaerolineae bacterium
ACCATCTTGCGGATTACTTCAGGCGGGGCGACAACCCACGCCAACCGCAAACCTGGAGCAAGGATCTTCGAAAAGGTGCTTAGGTAAATCACATTGCCACGATAGCAGCGGTCATGGTTGCCGCGGTATTGGCTATCGACAACCACAATCGAAGGCAAATGTTCGCCTTCAAAGCGCAATTGCCCGTAGGGGTCATCTTCTACAATAGGCACCCCAAAGCGATTCGCCAGCTCAACTAACTGGTAACGACGCTCAAGGGATAGAGTTACCCCGGTCGGATTTTGAAAATTGGGCAAGACATAGATGAACTTCGGCCCATAACGTAGTGCTTCTTCCAGAGCATCCGTGATCATGCCATGCTTATCGGATGGGACAGCTACATAATCCGCTCCATAAGCATTCCAAGCTTGAAGCGCTCCAAGGTAAGTTGGCGACTCAACTAAGATGCGGTCGCCTCTATTTATAAACACCTTCCCGATTAAATCCAAAGCTTGCTGTGAACCGGAGGTAATCAAAATATTTTCAGGGTTAATCGTAATCCCATACCGAGCGGTATGACGTGCAATCTGCTCTCGCAGGGGTAGAAATCCCTCCGTGGTGCTATACTGCAACGCTTGAGCTCCATGATTTTTTAAAACGACCTGACATGCCTCCGCAAACCTCTCAATCGGGAAGACTTCTGGCGCAGGCAAGCCGCCAGCAAAAGAGATGATATCTGGCTGTTCAGTGAGCTTGAGCAACTCTCTAACAGCGGAGCTTCCCATGCGCTTTGTGCGATGAGCGTATCGATGATCCCATGGTGTTTGTAAACCTCTTTCGTCTCGAAATGCACCCGTTACCTTGACTGCGGGTCTTACCATCTAGAAACCTCCTTCCTTTGTGAACACATTTCTTTACTTCGGAAAACGGCTGAGAACAACCGCTTCACTCGGTAGAATGGATTTTTCTCCCACCATCAAAGCAGCCGGCGCTTTGATCTCTTTATCGGGAGAGCCCTGATAAATTAAGAGACGTGTACCCTCATCAGCATACTTCATCTCCACAAAAGCTTGTCCAGTTAAGGAACCTTGTTGGTCCACTGCGCAACTAGTAACCCAACCAATCACCCGCCCCCGTTTATCCAAAACAGGGTCACCACCATGAGCCATCCGCACTCCCTTTTCTAAAAATTGAAAGCGAACCACAACTCCTTTCCGCGTTTTTTCCCGCTCCACAAACGCCCGACGGCCGATAAACCAGGGTTTATGCAGTTTCACATAGCTGCCAAAGCCACCTTCTGCTACTCCCAAATCCCTCTCTCCGCGTTTCCCAGAACCGTCCCCCATCTCGTGACCGTAGAGCGGTAAGCCAGCTTCCGTGCGGAGAGAATCGCGCGCCCCTAACCCAACCGATTTGAGCCCATAAGGTTCTCCGTTTTCCAACAAGGCTTTGAAAAGGTCGGAGGCGCAATCAGGATGAACAAAAAGCTCAAAAGCCATCTTTTCTCCCGTATAGCCAGTTCGAGACACAATTAAGTCAAAGCCTCCCACTACTGCATCGCACAATTGCGTCCTTTGCAGCTTCAGAATGCGCTTGCGAGTTTGCTCATCTACCCCTAACGATAACAAGATATCCTGTGATTTTGGACCTTGCAGAGCAATGTCAACACGCATATCTTTGCCTTCTCGAGGATCGCGCAAATTTCGTAAGCGTGCGTTGCGCCCAAACGCTCTCGCCCAAGGACGCTCTCGATCAATGCATACCTTACCTTCTAAAACCGCATTCAGCCACGCCCAATCCTTGTCGTCATTTGAAGCATTGACCACCACGAGGAAGACATCCAACCCTCTTCGATAGACCAAAGTATCATCGATCACATTTGCATCTGGGTCTAGAAAATGGGTATAACACGATTCGCCGACTTCTAATCCCCCAATATCGTTTCCGCACACACTGTCCAGAAAAGCGGCCGCATCTGTCCCTTCGACCTGATAAACGCCCATGTGGGCGACATCAAATAAACCTGCAGCGGTTCGGGTGGCTTGATGTTCCTCGATAACCGAGCTATACCAAACAGGCATTTCCCAACCCGCAAAGGGAATGAGCTTTGCTCCTAATTGACGATGGAAGTCATAAATAGGCGTTCGTTTCAGTTGGCCTTCCGTCGCATTCCATTGGAAATCCGGTTTTGCTTGACCGTTTCCAGATGTAATTCCGATGTAATAAGGTTTCTCAAAGCTGCCGCTGTCGTGCGTTGCTTGGGGTAACGGTTCGTTTTGAACATCCTTGATGATGACGGGCCCAGGCAGTTTCCGCATGATCAGATCCGTTGCTTCCTCAGTGTGGTCAAAATCAACGTAACCATCAGAAAGCGCTCGCAACCAAGCCGCTGCATAGGCTGCCTCTTCGACAGGCAAGTATAGGACGAATTCCCTTTCGGTTTGGCATTTGAGGATTCCCTTGACCTTTTTCTGAGAGGCTGAGATGTGAATTTGGCAAGCTTGACCCGAACTGAGCAGGGAGACATCCACATCCGAAGCATAGTTCATGAATTGACGAACTGTGTCCCCTCTAATGAGAAAAGACACCCAACCTGAAGCAGTCGAATAGGTATCATCAACAAAGTAGTAATGAGGGTAACCGTGACAACTTGTCTCTTCGTCATAAGCAGCTTGTTTTGCTAATTCTCTCACTTGAATTTTGACCGATTCGAGCGTCTCAAAATCTACTTTGGCGCGACGCAAATTCGCCACTCGAACAGCGTAGGTATATGGCTTGGTTGCTTTCAACACCTCAACGATCAACTCGGCAATGCTGTGCATTTGTTCTTCTTTTAGACCCCGCTGGGTGACCCACGGGGTGCCAAGGCGGATACCGGAAGGATCAGCGGCTGAACTATCTCCTGGGATTGTGTTGCGATTGACGACAATTCCGGCAATATCCAAAATCCGCGCCGCTTGATCGCCGGAGAGGGAAGTGCCATCGGGACCCACAAAAGTTCGGCAATCTAAATTGGTGAGATGGGTATTACTGCCGCCGTATGGAATACGACACCCAAGCTCCTGCAATCTTTGGGTAAGAGCAATACAATTTTTGACGATTTGCGCTTGCAGGTTGCGGAATTGTTCGCTTTTGGCAAGCTTAAAGGCTAACGCCATCGCAGCAAAGGTATTCACATGGGGACCACCTTGCTCGCCGGGAAACACTGCCCGATCGATTTTTTTCGCTAAGGTAGCATCGGTGGTTAAAATACAGGCACCGCGCGGCCCGCAAAGCGACTTATGCGTCGTGAAGGTGATGACATCCGCAAAACCCAATGGAGAGGGGTAAACCCCTGCCGCCACTAATCCCGCAACATGGGCAATATCTGCCATTAGATAAGCCCCCACTGAATGAGCAATTTGGGCAAACCGTTCCCAATCCACAGCCCACGGGTACGAAGAATAGCCGGCGATGATGACCTTCGGGCGAACTTGTTCAGCTAGTTGTTGCACGGCATCATAATTAATCTGTTCGGTTTCTGGATCAACTGTATAGTGGTAAGCTTGGTAGTACTTACCAGAACGATTGACAGATGAGCCGTGGGTCAAGTGCCCGCCATGCAACAAGTTCATCCCTAGAATAGGGTCGCCTGGATTTAAAAGGGCGTGGAACACCGCATTATTCGCTGGCGCTCCAGAGAGTGCCTGAACATTGACATAGATCTCATCTGCTCCTACCTTTTGATTGGCAAACAATTCTGCACATCGCCGCCGAGCTAACATTTCCACAATATCAGCATATTCGACCCCTTTGTAATAGCGGGGGTCAGAATTACGCCGGTAGGAAGAGAGCTGGAAATCGTAATCGAAAATTTTATCTTCACCGTATTTTCGGCTCTCTTCGGGGGGATATCCCTCGGCATAGATATTTTGGAATGCGGAGCTGAGAATCTCGCGTACTGCAAGCGGCGCAGTGCTCTCGCTGGGGATCAAGATTAACTTCCGCGCTTGCCGTTCGGATTCTAGATGCAGGAGCTCCTTAAGATTGCTGTCATAATCTGCGATGGAACCGCGAAATAGAAAATCTGTCATTCAATGCTCCTTGTCTGAATAGGTTGGTTGTGATGTTTGTTCCACCCCCAAAACGATGCATCCGATCGATAATGCCTGAAAAAAGTAGCTCCGGTTATTGTTTATGGGATGATTCCCCCGCATGAGACCTTGTCGCGTGGTGCCTTGGCAGTCTGTTCTTTCCAGTCTTTTCCATCGAGTAATAATTTGCACTTTAAATCTCCCGTTTGAGTTGGATTACCTACCGTTAGGACAATGATCATGCCCTTGGGAAAGTTCATCGTTTTATGCCAGGGCACTGAGATCTCAATTAATTCTGTTTTGGAACCATTCGGCTGGGTATAGGTGATCACTGCGGTTGAAGCAGTGCCTTCAACTCGATAAGTTATCGTTCGATATCCCTCTGGTCGGGAGTTAAACGCTCCAAGGAGATAAAAAACCAGCGCTCCTACCCCGACTACCGCAACGACAACCAAAATTTGTAAAGCCAGTCCTGTTCCAGTCGATTTCACCGGTTGAGACATACTTCCCTCACGGCATCGATCCTCTTTGATTCTATTCCTTTGAAAGATTTCGGTCAAGTTAAGAAAATCATCCTATGAAGGATAAACTTCATAGGATGATGAGAGATGGGCGGAAAGGGACTCGAACCCCTGACCTCCTCTGTGTAAGAGAGGCGCTCTAACCAACTGAGCTATCCGCCCGCTCACGTCCCCATTATACCCCACAAATCCCAACAAGGAGCAAAATCCAAATAGCAATTTGCAGTCTTTTTTCTCGATTCTGATTGAAGAAAATAGCTGATTTTCAGAAAAGATTGCAATTTTTGACATTTTATGGTAATATTTATTGAAAGAGTTTGGTTTCTGTCATTTTATAAGGAGTCTATATGAGTTACGAAGATAGAATTCGGGCTGCCAGGTCAAATATGTCCAAAAGCTTCTCCAGGTTGGCAGATTATCTCTTGGATTCCTACATCGAAGCTTCCTTCATGACCGCTAGCGAGCTTGCCCACACCTTGAATTTAGATGCCGCCACCGTCGTCCGTTTTTCCCAATTTCTTGGTTACAATGGCTTTCCCGAATTACAGAAAGAGATTCGCCAGAAAGTGCGCAACGACCTATTACTTCGCCCGCAAGAAGCTCAAGAACCCAACAGCATTGCGGCAATTGCTCATTCTGCCATGAAAGAGATAGCCGAAGCGATTGAACACACGCGCATCTCTCTAGACACCGACGCCTTAGCAAATCTAGTTGATCTTCTAGGCAAGGTACGTCGGATTGTAATTTTTGCCGAAGGGCCAGCCCAACCAAACGCCTACAGTTTGGTACAATACCTCGAACAAGGTGGCTTCCCTGTGTATATAGCTCGCGCTGGTGTTGTCGATCTAGCAC
>CAKZNJ010000205.1 GCA_937129505.1 uncultured Anaerolineae bacterium
TTTTCAAGGCTTCCAGCACCGTTGGCACGTTCATCTTCTCTGCCTCCTGCTCTCGTTTTGGCTTGATTTTGTCAAAAGATAAGTTCTTTGAAAAGCCCTAGTGACATCCCCTAAAATCTTTCTTGGGTTCTCCCTTCAGGTATAATCATCCTCATGCAATTGAATTTTGTTGGTATCACTGCAGCGCTAAGCGCATTTTTGGGCATTGCTGTCGGACATGTAGCAGTCCGATCCCTTGAATTTCACCTTGTTCGCCTATGGCTACCCATCCTGATATTTTCTATCCTCGGCTTGGGACTCGAAATTGCTTCCTTATTCATAACCGAGCTATATGCCAAAAGCGCCTTAGGCATTATTGGCGTGACATTGATATGGGATGCCGTTGAATTACTGCGCCAACAACGGCGTGTTAAGCGCGGCTATGCCCCTGCTAATCCTAAAAACCCTCGTCACCAACGTTTTTTGAAGCAACCCTCTTCGAGGGCAACGCTGATTGATTATCTGAAAGACGACAGTCACCTCAAGGCAGGATAAGCAACAGGACAGCGCAGCGTTCATCGAACAGGAGTACAAATTACTGAAACTATGCATGATTTTGGCATCATCATCGGTTTGATCACGGTAGCTACCATCGGGCTAGGATTTCCTCTGATTATCTTGATTGAGCGATGGTTGGGTTGGCTATGGTGGCCCTACCTGCTTGGGACAGGGGTTCTTTTGGTGCTTATCTCGTTATTTATTTCAAATGTGTGGTGGTCAGCTTGGATGGGGGTTCTAGGGGCGACCTTAGCCTGGGGTTCAACGGAACTAAAAAAACAAGCTAGACGAGCGGAACTTGGCTGGTTTCCCAATCATCCCAAAAAAATTGACCCCCCTTTCAAGGAGATGATCAAGAAGTGGAAAGCTCCGAGTATTTAAATCTAGCCAACTATCGGGCTGGTTTCATTGCCGTGATCGGGAAACCTAACGTGGGCAAATCCACCCTGATGAACGTATTGCTGCAACAAAAGATCGCTGCCGTCTCACCGCGTCCCCAGACCACTCGCAAACGCCAACTAGGAATCCTGACTACCGAGCAAGCTCAAATTATCTTTGTGGATACGCCTGGTTTTCATACCCCGCGCCATAAGCTTGGCGAAAAAATGGTCAAGGCTGCTTTGCAAGCCATCGAAGACTCGGATGGTTTGCTCTTTCTCCTTGATGTGAGCGAACCTCTGACGCCCGAAGACTTTGACCTAGCTCAAAAAATTCAACCATTTCAGTCCAGCAAGCCCACCGCAGTTGCATTGAATAAAATCGACATTGCAAAAGATGAATTCATCCAGCAAGCGGAAGCATTGGTCAGTGAACAACTCCCGAACGCCAGAGTCGTCCGTATCTCGTGTTTACGAGGGGACAATTTAGACCACCTAACTGCCTTATTAATTGAGAGCTTACCTGAAAGTGAACCGCTTTACCCACTCGATCAAGTGACTGATTATTATGAGCGCGAGATTGCAGCCGAGTTAATTCGCGAAGCAGCCCTGAACATTTTACGCGACGAAGTTCCTCATGGCATCGCCGTGCGCATCGACCAATTTCAAGAAAAATACGATCATCTTGCCGTGATCGATGCGACAATCATTGTCGAGAAGGAAAACCACAAAGCCATCGTGATCGGGGCAGGGGGAAAAATGATCAAGCAGATTGGGACTCAAGCGCGTCAGGAAATCGAAGCGATGAGTGGACGAAAGATTTTTCTCAATTTACACGTCAAAGTACAGAAAAATTGGCGTAAAAATGAAACCCTATTGCACTGGCTAGGTTATACCTAACGATAGGGATGTTTGTACCTGCAATGGGATAAATTGGAGTTGTAAACATCAACACTTCTGCTTTGATTCTAAGAAATTAGGCTGCCTAACACCATCTTAGGCAGCCTAGCTCGAAAATCAACTACCACTAATCAAACCTTTCAAAATTTGCCCCCCCATGCCTGCTACACCACTCTGCTCATCCCCTCTGGATGAGATGGTGATGCCCTGTTTGATTCGGTCAACCAAGCGAGAGAAGGGTAAACTCTGCAAATAAACTTTGCCTGGGCCCGTCAGGCGGGCTAAGAACAAGCCTTCGCCGCCAAACAAGGCGTTTTTAAACCCACCTACAAATTGAATGTCGTAATCAACAGTAGTGGCAAAAGCGACAATACACCC
>CAKZNJ010000206.1 GCA_937129505.1 uncultured Anaerolineae bacterium
CATTGTACCACTTGGTTCGGGGAATGATTTCGCCTTTGCAGTTGGGATGAACGCCGAACCCGAATTTGCTATCCGCCAGATTTTTACAGGAACCCCGAAATGGGTCGATGTCGGCAAAGTTGAAGATAATCGAGGGCGGGTTGAATACTGGGATAATGCCCTCGGAATAGGCTTTGATGCAATTGTCACAATTCGTTCCCGCAAGTTTACTGCCTTTAGTGGCTTTCTAATTTATTTACTAGCCGTTATGCAAACGATTCTACTAAATAATAAGGCACCCAACTTTAAGATCAAGACCGAGCGGAACACCTGGTCGGATCAATTGCTTTTATTTATTCTATGCAATGGTAATCGCGAGGGAGGTGGCTTTCACGTGTTTCCACCGGCACGGGTGGACGACGGGGTTTTTAACTATGTTGGCATTCCGCAGGTTTCTCGACCAATGATGTTGCGTCTTCTCCCCGAAGTCATGCGGGGGACACATCTCAAATTAAGTCTCACCCGCAGTGGAGAGTTCACCGAAATGGAAATTCATGCGGATCAAAATTTGGTCATCCATACCGATGGTGAAATCTTCTCGGGTTTTGGTATGGATATCCGCTCGTTAAAAGTTTCTATCATCCCTTCTGCCATACAAATTATAAGCTGAGGCTCTATGCCCAAATTGTCTCAAAGCTTAGGGAAATATGATATGGGCTTTCTCCGCATTATCGCTCAACTTTGGGGGCTTGAGCCTACCTTCAAGGATAAAAAGAACGCAATTCAACATCTCACGGCAGAAATGGTTAAGCCGTTAAACATCCAGAACATGCTTGAAAGCCTGCCCCCTGAAGCTACAGCGGCTTTGCAGGATTTATCCATCCACCAAGGCCGCATCTTACGCTCCTCCTTTGCTCGCAGCTATGGTGAAATCCGCAAAGTCGGAGCGGGGAAGAGAGATCGCGAAGCGAATTTCCTCTCACCTTTAAATACTTCAGAGCTGTTATGGTTTCGCGGCTTAATCCACGAAGGTTTCTTCGAGACAGAGCAAGGGATTCAGGAGTTTATTTATATCCCAACCGATTTGTTAGCAAGCATGCCGCTCATCATATCAAAACGAACGCCCG
>CAKZNJ010000207.1 GCA_937129505.1 uncultured Anaerolineae bacterium
CGTTATGGCTTAATCGCCTTCGGCTCATCGCTGGATTGTCCCGGACCCTTAGGGCGCAATGTCACCGATGCAGCTCTGCTGTTACAAATCATCAGCGGCGCCGACGCTCACGACTCAACCGCAGCAAACATCCCTGTTCCTGATTACCTAATTGATCTTGAAAAACCCATCCATGGCATGCGCATTGGCCTTTCGCCCGATTACTTCCGCATTACTTACGTAGATGCTAGCAGCGGTGAATTAGCCCAACAACCTATTGCTGATGACCTCAGACAGGCAATCTATCGAGTAGCCGGCCGACTGGCTGAAATGGGTGCAGACATTGTCGAAGACATCCCCATGCCACACACAAAATTCAGCATTCCCACCTATTTTGTCATCTCACGCGTCGAAGCAGCTTCGAACCTGCATCGCTACGATGGCGTTAAATATGGCTATCGCACCAATCAACCTGTTCAGGACTTACGGGAGATGTATCGCAAAACGCGCAGCGAAGGGTTTGGTCTGCAACCCAAACTGCGCATTCTGATGGGGATGTATGTGAGCGCTGCCCAGTATAGCGAACAGTATTATCTGCGCGCCTTGCGGGTGCGAACCCTGATTCGTCAAGATTTCGAAACCATCTTCGACCCCAATGGAAAATATCGGCTACACGCACTTCTAACTCCTACGACACCGACAACCGCCTTCCCTATTGGCCAAGTTTATGGCGATTCAGTCTTGATGCAATTCGCCGATCAACTCACTGTTGCAGCAAATCACGCCGGCGTCCCAGCCATCTCCTTTCCCTGCGGCTTCGATCAAGATGGACTTCCCTATGGAGCACAATTAATCGGAAACGATTACTCTGAAGGCCTTCTTCTGCGGCTAGCTCGCAATTATGAAATCGCTACCGAAAGCGACCAGTGGAGAAAGAAGCTCCCCCCAATTTTGCAAGGTGTATGATGGCTCAATTGGACGAGATTCTCCAGACTTTGCAGACAAACGCAAATCCCCAATATATGGCTGGGGTTGCTCGCTTTAGCATCAATCCTAAGAACAAGCTCGGCATTTCCATCCCAACCTTGCGAAAACTGGCAATACGATACAAATTAAACCAGATTGTCAAATGCAACCCATCCCTTCAAAAAAGAGCCGCAAAAGTTGCCAAAGAGACAGCAAATCTACCATCAAAGGCAGCGCACAGGAACGCTAAAGATACCCTGCGCCAACTCAGCAAAAAAATTTTTCTTCAGCGAGAGTGAAAACAGGATGACGACAGAATACGAAGCCGTGATCGGCTTGGAAACCCATATTCAACTCAATACCCTGACCAAGATCTTCTGTCCTTGCAAAGCCGATTCGTGGAACGATCCACCCAATACCAATATCTGTCCTGTCTGCACGGGATTACCGGGCGTCCTGCCGGTATTGAACAAAGTGGCGGTAGAAAAAGCCATGCTTTTAGCTGCCGCCATGAACGCCGAAATCCAACCGCTCTCTTACTTTGACCGCAAGAATTACTTTTACCCTGATCTGCCAAAAGGATACCAAATCAGCCAATACAACATGCCCATTGCCCGCGGCGGTTATCTCGTCTTTCCGATGCCAGATGGTTCAGAGCGAAAGGTTACCATCCAAAAATTGCACTTAGAAGAGGATGCCGGCAAAACCAAAAACGATTTTGAGCAGCGGTTGATCGACTTTAATCGTTGCGGTGTTCCATTGGTAGAGATGGTCACAGGCCCAGATCTCCATTCCGCAGATGAAGCCGCTCAGTACATCATTCGTTTACGCCAACTGCTGCGTTGGATCGGCATCTCCGAAGCGGATATGGAAAAAGGTCACTTGAGATGCGATGCCAATGTCTCCATCCGCCCCAAAGGGTCAACGATCCTCAATCCTAAAACGGAAATAAAGAACGTCAATTCAATTGTCGCCGTTCGCGATGCCATCCAAACCGAAATTCAACGGCAGATTCGCGAAGTAGAGGCGGGCAACCGTATCGAAGCCTGGACACTGGAATGGGACGAAGAGAGCGCCATTTTGCGAAAAATGCGCTCGAAGGAAACCGAGGCAGATTACCGCTATTTCCGTGAACCGGACCTGCTCTCGCTTCAAATTGACGACGATTGGAAAACCGCAGTGCTCAGCACATTACCGGAACTCCCTCTCCAGCGGCGATTGCGTTTTGTCCAGCAGTATAGTTTGCCGTTGTATGATGCGGATATCTTGACCTCTGAGCGCTCCTTATCGGAATATTTTGAATCTGCTCTTCACATTTACGGTGGCGATCCCAAACGGGTATCGAATTGGATCATCAACGATGTGCTGCGAATGATTAATGAACTTGGCATTTCGGCGGCAGAGTTAAAGATTACCCCATCTTATCTAGCCCAAATCATTCGCATGGTAGATGAAAACGTTATCAATACCTCTACTGCAAAAGCATTACTCGACAAAGTCCAGAACAGCGGTAAAGAGCCAAGCTTGATCGTTGCTGAGGAAGGCTTAGGAAAAGTGAGTGACGAGAGCACCATAGAAGCAATCATTCTGCAACTTGTAACTGACAACCCCGATCAGGTAGCAAGCTACCGCAAAGGGAAGATAGGGCTTATCGGATGGTTTGTCGGTCAAGTAATGAAACAGACCAATGGCAAAGCAGACGCTCAATTGACCCGTTCGATCTTGGAAAAGTATCTAAACGAATAAAGCCATAGAGCGATAAAAGTTATTGTTGATTAGGAGGTAAACCAATGAATACCGTAAAGGACCTACTCGAGTCGAAGGGTAACCGACCCAATCACAGTGTAGATGTAAATTCCACTGTTATGGAAGCGCTCCAATTGATGGCAGAAGCCAATATTGGCGCGGTAATGGTTACCGATGGTGACAAGGTCGTGGGTATCTTCACCGAACGCGACTACGCCCGCAAAGGAGAATTGCAAGGACGTTCTGCAAAAGACACCCGTATGCGGGAAGTCATGGTCGAACGAATGGTCACCATCTCCACCAAGACCACCATCGATCAATGCATGGCGTTGATGAAACAATTTCATATCCGCCATCTTCCCGTGGTCGAAAATAACCAAATGGTGGGTATTGTCTCGTTAAGGGATGTTATGGAAGCAGCAATCGAAAGCCGCGACAGCGAAATCCGTGGCTTAGAAAACTATATCCTTAGCACTGGTTTTCAGGGTTGATCGGCCTGTCAATCAAATACTCAAACAGCTGATTTCGTCGCTTCGATCATCAGTTCTGGAGTTATTTGCTCTTTTGGTGGAATCTGTGCCATAGCATATTCAGCCAAAGCGGTAATCGTTAGGCTAGGGTTGACACCTGGGTTTGCCGGCACAATTGATCCATCCACAACATACAATCCTGGATAGTTATGCACCTGACAATCTAGCCCGATCACACCTTCTTTACTATCTCTTCCGAAGGGAACACCTCCCAATAAGTGAGCGGTCATGGGCGTGTTGAGCAGGCTTTCATTGACTGCGCCTGCTGGCGCTGCATTTGCCTTTTCTGCAAAGCGACGAGTGACCCACTCCCCCATCTGGCTGACTCCTTGCAAAGCCTCTTCTCCTCTATCCGAGACC
>CAKZNJ010000208.1 GCA_937129505.1 uncultured Anaerolineae bacterium
CCGAACGTTGAGATTGCTCGTGGATTCCTGCAATCAGCCATAGCCCCTCTCCAATTGCAGCAAGACCCAAACCTTGCAAACCAATTGCAATTCCACCAATTATGCGTGCTAATACCATGAGACCACTTAAATCAGGGTAAAGCGAAAGGGAGGTAGATGGACCTCAGCATCAGTCTGAATGCCTGACACTGAAAAGAAAATCGCGAACAAAACAAGCGACAATCCCAAAAACATAAAAAGAGCAGCAGTAATTCGAGCAAAATTGCGCATAAGCAGTTCTCTGAAAGTTGATGTGGGTAGTATATGGATCAGAATAATCGTCGGTGTGGGTATGGTGATTGCGTTTGCTTCACATCTCCAAAAAGTCTCGTAAAGATTTCTGGCTTGAATTCCCAAATGTGAGCAGGAAATACATACGGCTGGTAAGGTGCAGAATAAACATAGGCATTCCCAACCACCGTTTCGGAGACAAGAAAACGCGCAATCACACCATCGTAGTGGCGGTTGGCTCGAATTAAGGCATCCACATCGTTTTTGCCCAACAGGTGCATGACAAAGAAATTATCTGTTTGGCTGACAATTTCTTCCGCAATTGCCCCTGGTTGCTGTGTGATGTAGATGAGTCCCAATCCAAACTTGCGTCCCTCTTTTGCCCAGCGGACAAAAATGCTTTCCCCGGCTTCGACGGCTTTTTTATTCAAGACGTTTTGGGCTTCTTCAAAGACTGCGATGACAGAAATCATATCTTGGGATGTGATATGGTATTGATTGTATGTAAAAATTCTTTGCAAAACCACTGACGCAATCTGATTAGCATATGGGATTGGGAATAAGCTCAGATCTAAAATTACAATCTTGTGGTGTTTCAGTTCTTGTTGAACAGCTTCAAAAAAGTTGCAACCTTTTGGATTGTGCAAAGGGAGAAGCCTATCTATTACTCTAGAAAAGAGATTGCGTTGAACCTCTTTGATAGCCTTGTTTTTCAGCGCCTCTTCAGTCAGAGCCTCTATTTTTTCATTTCGTCGTTGCCAATTAGTAGGCTCTTTTTCAACCGAATCAAGTAAATCTTCCCACGCTGTTTTTACAGCTTCTAAGGTTGTTGCAAAACCAGCCACTGTTGCCGATTCTTCATCACCTTCAACAGGTATAAGCCTTTTGATATCATAAGACGACATTAATCTGAAGTTCATAAAAGGCTTTATACTCACCTCAGAATCAAGTTGTATGTTCCGATTAGTAAAGATTGTTAGCCTCTCTCTGAGATGCGGAATATCTGATAAGCCGTAGGACTTTAATCGTCCATCTTTATCACGAATAGTAAATGCATATTCCCCATCCAAATCCAGAATAATCATGCCAGAGTTGGGGGATGAAATGCCCGCCAGGGTAGCCACAAATTTCGCCAAATTGCTTTTTCCATATCCTGTTCGGGCGAAAATGGCGGTGCGTCGCGCCGCGAATTTAGAGACATCGAAGTAGATCGGGATATTTTTGTGCTCGTATTCGCCAAAAGCCAGATTTCCTATTGCAGATAAATCCTTATCATCAACCGTCAATCCCGCTTTGGTCAAAATTTTGAGTTCATCTTCAGTAGGATAACGCAGGGTTGCTGTGAGCGAAGGCAAAATGCGATAATCGGTAGCAATCCGAAACGGGCCATCTGGAATATCCTGGCGAAACTCACCCAGAACCCTAAGAACATAATCT
>CAKZNJ010000209.1 GCA_937129505.1 uncultured Anaerolineae bacterium
CTGCTATGCCAACTGGTTTTCCTATCAAACGACCGACTTCGTGAGTCGGAATTGGGAGATCCAGCGTGCGATCCGCACCAGCCGCTGGGTCTTCTCTCATCAGCGCCTGCGGTTCTTGATCGATAGCGGCGGTGATGATCAGAAGGTGTTTAGTTGGATTGAGCAGGCTCGAGCCGAGTTTGTGATCACCGCCACGCACCTCGAGCGCTGGGTGGAAGTCTACAACCCCCGGCTGGACCGCTGGGAGACAGAACAGCTGCGAGACCTAGTCGCTTGTGTGTCTTGGGAAGTCACCTTCCAAACACTTTTCCAACATGCCGGGCGTAGCCGCATCGCCCAGGTCAAAATGGGCTGGTTTCGCCTGCGCCTACCAGAAACGCACCAAGAACTGTGGGTGTTGGTGGCAGAAGATAACTTGTTTGAAAACACGCTGGTCTTGCTGACCAATGTGCCGCTGCAGAGCGAAGCCACGGCGAAAGAAGTCTATGCCGATTGGCGCTTGCGCGGGCGCATCGAACACGGTTATCGCTTTGATCAGGAACAGGGCTTAATTGTCGAAGACCTGCGGGTGCAAACCCTAGCACGCATGCGCCGCTTATTTGCGCTGGTGTTGCTGGCAGCCCAGTTTGTTTTCTACTTGATGAAGCATTGGCCGCCCAAAGCGGTGCTATGGTTGCGAAAACTGGGTGGTAAACTCGGACTGCCCACAGACCGAGATGGCCCATATATCCTCTTACCAGGCTTGAGTGCGGTGTGGCAAACCGTTGTCACCCTCTCTTGGACTGCCATTCAGCCGTTCCCCCACCATTTTTTCCTGATACTTGAGTTGTGGGTAATCGCCAGGGAATTGAGCGGTGAGCTTATTGCCAACAGACGCAGTTGCGCCCCTGCTGTTTGGCTGCGTAGAGGGTTTGATCAGCCCGTTTGAGCAATTTGGGTAAGTCATCATCAAATTTGAACATTGTGCCGCCAATGGAGATCGAGATGAGATTTTCGTCGAAATCAATTTTCTGAACCTCATTACGCAATCGTTCAGCTAATGAGAATGCTTGCTCGGCAGAGGTTTCGTTCACCAGCACGAGAAACTCCTCGCCCCCCCACCGAGCAGCAGAGTCAGTCATCCTCAGGTTGATCTTCAGGGTGAAAGCCACGCGGCTGATCAAAACATCTCCTATATCATGGCCATAGGTGTCATTAAAACACTTGAAATCATCAATATCGATCAGCAAAATGGCAAACGGCATTTTGGCGTCGATGCGCTCTTGAATCAAAGCTGACATTGCCCGTCGGTTGGGCAGTTGGGTTAAGTGGTCGATGTTGGCTTGCTTCTCCCAGTAATCCGTCTGTTTTTGAGCCAAGCGGAGGTCATCCTTGACTTTGGCAAGGATGAATGTCAGGAGAGCGATCACTGCCTGACGGGTTTGCAGTCGGATGAAGTCAGGTAGCACCTCCGTATCCCTTGCCTGAAACCTTACTAGCCCGGTGACAAAGGTCAGGGCAGTATAGATCAGCGTCAGAGCAAAAGCCAGCCGATGGTCGAGAATGATATAACCGAGTATAAATACAATGAAGATGACCCCAGTAATGGCTTCGATTTCGCTCCAAATCAAGACTCTTTCAAAGTAAAGATAGTAAAGGTACTTAGCAAAGAAAAAGAGTCCGATGGTAAATAAGACCATGCGCTCAATCCAGACCAGCGGGATGCGCCGCCACAGCAAAGCACCGATCCATAGAAGCGCTTCTGCCATCAGAAAGGGATAGGCATAACGGTTGAAAGGCTGAGTGTCTCTGTAAACCCACCAGACATAGTAAATCGAGGGGAAAGCAACCAATGAAGCGATGAGATACATATACCGTTTGCGTTCTTCGAGCTTTCCCAGAGGGTCAGGGGTATGGGAAGGCGACCGCCTGATAGAGGTCTGGCGTCTATTCATATTAGGATAACATCTGTCGGGTTATCCTAATTTTACATGAACGCATGCGCTTTTCAAGCGTTGTTGACCTTTTCTTGCGTTAAAATCAGATAAAAAAAAGGAGTGCTGTCATGAATCTAACCGCTCAAGTTCTAAACGAAGAGGAACAGCACCGCGTCCATCAGCAGAGCCTGCGCATCTTGGCTGAGGTCGGCGTGCGTTTTCACGGCGAGAAAGCGTTACCGCTCTTGAAAGCGAATGGGGCAAGGGTCGCTGAGGAAAGTAGAGTGGCTTACCTGCCGCAAGAAATTGTCGAACATGCCCTTTCCACAACGCCAAAAAGTTTTGTTTTAGGGGCGCGCAACCCTCAGTACGACTACCCCTTGCCCTCCCCCCATTCACGCTATGCCATGGATGGAACGGGATCTTTCATGATGGATTTCTACACTGGCGAGCGGCGCTACGGCACCGCTCAAGATATCCTGGATTCCCTGCGCATCTTCCAGCAGGCAGATTTGGGTGTGCTGGCTTGGCCGCCCGTCTGTGCTTCCGATAAGCCGGCGCACTCGCGCCCTTTACATGAGTTCTTCACCATGATCCAAGCCACTTCAAAACATGCTCAGCATGAATTGCATACCACTAGGCAAGTGCCCTATCTGGTAGAAGGGTTAGAAGCAGTGGCTGGTTCTGCCGCGGCATTGCGGGAGAAAAATTGGTTTTCACTGATCTACTGCCCGGTTGCGCCTTTGACCCATGATGGCGAAATGCTCGATGCCTATCTTGAGCTGGGTGAAGCGGGGATTCCCGTCATGATTATGCCCATGCCGGTCAATGGCACCACTGGGCCAGCCAGCTTGTTCTCAAACATCGCCTTAGCCAACGCAGAGACCCTTTCGGCAATGGTCGTCTTTCAACTTGCCCATCCGGGGCGACCGTTAATCTACAGCAGCGCAACAGGGAACATTGATTTTCGCACTGGGGCTTACCTTGCCGGCACTGCGGAGATGGGCTTGCAATCGGCAGCGCTCGTACAAATGGGGCATTTTTACGGCCTTCCTGCCACCTCGGCGGGGATTGTCTCCGATGCTAAGGAAATCGGCGCCGAGGCGGTCATCGAAAAGATCATCACGACTTTACCAAGCCTATTGGTCGGTTCAGATATTATCGTCGGCTACGGCG
>CAKZNJ010000210.1 GCA_937129505.1 uncultured Anaerolineae bacterium
GTCATATGCCCTTTTCCCACACATGAGCGTGTACGATAACATCGCTTATGGCTTGCATCAGGATAAGCTAAAAAAGGAGCACATAGACCGCAGGGTAAAAGAGGTGCTAGAATTGGTGGGGTTGCATGACCTCGCCCACCGCCGACCGGGCAACCTCTCCGGCGGCCAAAAACAACGCGTGGCATTAGCAAGGGCAATTGTCAAGCAGCCAAGAGTCCTTTTATTGGATGAACCTCTGGCCGCCTTGGATCGCAAATTGCGGGTGGAAATGCGTTTAGAGCTCAAAAGGCTTCAAAACGAAGTGGGGATTGCCTTTGTATTTGTCACCCATGATCAAGAGGAAGCTTTGACGATGGCGGATCGAGCAGCCGTCATGCGGGATGGAAAGATTCAACAGGTTGGAACACCTGAGCAGTTGTACAATACACCAGCCAATCTTTACGTGGCTAAATTCATCGGTGAAGCCAATATCTTCACGGGAATTTTGGACACTTCAGGAAATTCGCCCATCCTTCGCACAAGGGAGGGATTGTTTGGGGTGTCCCCCACAGAGATCAGCCGCACTCATCTTCGTCATGGCACCGCAGCAGCCATTATCGTGCGCCCCGAGCGAATGTTTCTCAAGCCACCTGATTTGCCCGCCGAGCAAACCCATAACCTCCTAGAAGGAAGGATCATTGAAATCGCCTATTTGGGTTCTGCGCGCAGCTTCGTTGTCGAATGCCATGACAAACAGCGTTTGTTTGTGCAGTTGCCAGTGACGGAAAGCCAAACAAGCTGGACAGTCGGCGACCGAGTGGGGGTAGGCTGGGAGGCTAATAACGGCGTCTTGGTTGCCGCTGACGAAATTGGGAGCGGCAATTAAGGAAAAAAACTTTAAAATAAGCATGAGGAGATTCAAATGGCGCTTCAAGGTGAAAAAACCCGCCAATGGTATCAAAAAGCCCTGCAGGTGATGCCGTACGGCGTAAGTTCTAATTTTCGTTATTGGGGCGAGCAGGACACGCTGGTCATCCAGCGCGGTGAAGGAGCTTATCTTTGGGATATGGATGACAAGCGCTACATCGACTATCGCCTTGGTTTCGGGCCAGTGATTCTGGGACACGCAGATAGTCGAGTCAATCAAGCCGTAGCAGAAGCCATTCAAGGGGGTACACTGTTCGCTTGGACAACCCCGGCTGAAATTCAGTTAGCGGAGCAAATTCGGAAAATGACCGGGATAGACCAAGTGCGCCTAACCAACAGCGGCACAGAAGCCACCATGCAAGCCTTGCGTTTGGCGCGAGCTTATACCAATCGGGAGAAATTCATCAAATTTGAAGGACATTATCATGGCTCTGCGGATTATTTCTTATTTAGCACCGCAAGCGCAACCAAAAATATGCTAGGGTCATTGCGCGCTCCGATTCATGCGCCGATGAGTTCAGGGATTCCAAAGTATCTCAACGAATATGTAGTTATCTTGCACTTCAATGACGTAGAAATGCTCGAAAAGACCCTGCGCAGTCGCTGGGGAGAAATCGCGGCCGTGATTGTTGAACCAGTGATGGGAAATGTGGGTGGCATCTTGCCCCAGCCCGATTTCTTACAATCCGTGCGGCGGCTTTGCGACCAGTACGATGTGGTTTTAATCTTCGACGAAGTCAAGACCGGCTTTCGCATCGCTAAGGGAGGGGCACAAGAGTACTTTAAAGTGCAGGCGGATCTTGTTACTTACGCGAAAGCAATGGGCAACGGTTATCCCATTGCCGCTGTGGGTGGAAAAGAGACAATCATGAGATGGGCAGCCCCGGGTGAAGTCTCAGTTTCTGGGACCTACAACGGAAACTTGGTTGGCGTAGCAGCCTCTCTAGCCACTTTGCAGATTCTTGATACCGAACCCGTTTTTACCACCCTTTATCAGAGAGGGCAAGCCTTGCAAGAAGGGATAAAGGACATTCTGGCAGATCACGGCATCGCTCACGTGATTACCGGCCTTCCCCCCATGTTCAGCATCTATTTGGGAAGCGACCGAGAGCCGCTCAATTTCCGCGATTACCTCAAAGGCGATAGCGCCTTGTATTCGCGCATCGCAATGGAGATGGTCAAACGCGGCGCAATGCCAGATATTGACGGGCGCGAACCGTGGTTCTTGTGTGCTGCCTTAAGCGAAGGGGATGTCCAAGAGACTCTCAATATTTTTAATGATGCGGTCAAGGCAGCAAAAACATAGTCATCTTTAATTTCACTTCGGGTAAAGGAGGTGCGATGAAAATCGTTGTCGTTGGAGGAGCGGGAAAAATGGGCTGCATTGCCGTGCAGGCGCTGGCACGGGATAGGAGAGTGAGCAAAGTTGTCATCGCGGATAACAACCAAGACAATGCCCGGGTGGTGATGAACACCATTGCCAGCCCCAAGTTGGAGTTTGTCAATGTCGATATTCAAGTTGAGAACGACATGGTTGAGGTGCTGCGTGGTGCAGAGGTATGTTTGAATGCCACCGTGTATTACTACAATTTGCCCATCATGGAAGCATGTTTGAAAGCGGGTGTCTCCTATACCGATTTAGGGGGGCTGTTCCACACCACCCGAAAACAATTGCAGGTTCATGAGCGCTTTGCGGAAAGGAAACTCAGT
>CAKZNJ010000211.1 GCA_937129505.1 uncultured Anaerolineae bacterium
TTGGGCTGGGAAGCGGTAGCGTTTGTCTCGCTGGCACTCCTGAGCGTGCTCGGTGGGCTAGATTTTGGGCGAGCAGAAGCGGGGTTGGATGGCGGCCGCGTAGGGTGGGGATTAGCGCGGCTAAGCGGTGGGCTGTTCCTGCCGCTGGGGCTGGTTGGCAAAATCTTACATGGCTTGTTTTTGGCTGTGTTGTTTGTTGTGTGCATTGCGATGGCTTCGGGGTGGCTGGGGCGGGCTTTCGCTCAAATGCAAGCGCCGGTAGCTGAATCTGTCCCAACCATGGATCCAGCGGTCAGCGTTTCACCGATTTCTGGTATCCCGACAACTACCCCCAGTTCGCGTAGCAAAATTGGAGAACGTTTACCCAAAGAGTGGCGCAAGAAGTTCCGTTTATCCGAAGAGCGCCAAGCTGAAAAGCCACTCCCTCCTCTCGCGCGCGATGAGCGCCTGCCTCCGCTCGATTTATTGGTGACCGAAACTGCCTACCGCCCTGACGAGCGCAATGTAAACGTGACCGCCGCTCTCATTGAAAAGACGTTAAGCGAATTTGGCATTCCGGCGAAGGTTATCGGTGTCCGAATCGGGCCGACGGTGACCCAATTTGCCGTTGAACCTGGTTTTTTGGAGAAGAATGGGGCAGAAGGGGAAGTTGCCAAGCAAAAGGTGCGGGTGGCGCAGATCTCTGCCTTAAGCCGCGATTTGGCTTTGGCGCTCTCGGCGGAGCGCTTGCGCATCGAAGCGCCGGTGCCCGGCCGCCCATATATCGGGATCGAAGTGCCCAATCCGCGGGCATCGGTCGTGCGCCTGCGCCCGATCTTGGAAAGCGAAGCGTTTACGAAAGTGGGATCGCCCTTGGCGATTGCCCTCGGACGGGATGTGTCCGGTAACCCCGTGGTGGGCGATTTGACCCGCATGCCCCATTTGCTGATCGCCGGCACGACTGGCTCAGGCAAGTCGGTATGCATCGCTGCCATTACAACCTGTTTGGCGATGAACAATACTCCAGATGATTTGCGCTTAGTTATGATCGACCCTAAAATGGTCGAGCTTGTCCGCTTCAATGGGCTTCCTCATCTGTTGGGCAAAGTAGAAACAAAAATAGACCGCATTTTAGGGGTTTTGCAATGGACAGTGAGGGAAATGGAGCGCCGTTATAAGGTTCTAGAAGTCACTCACTCGCGTAATTTGGAAACCTATAACAAGAAAGCACGCCGACATAAAGATATAAAACCTTTGCCCTATTTGGTTGTCATTATCGATGAGCTCGCCGACCTGATGATGTCAGCAGCAGAGCAGACGGAGCATGCCTTGATCCGTCTAGCACAAATGGCGCGAGCCACGGGGATTCATCTCATCATGGCAACGCAGCGCCCTAGCACCGATGTAGTGACCGGATTAATCAAAGCCAATTTCCCTGCTCGTATCGCCTTTGCCGTGGCATCGTCTGTAGACTCACGGGTCATCCTCGATAATGTTGGCGCTGAGACCTTGTTGGGCCATGGAGATATGCTCTACCTACCTCCAGATGCGATGGCACCTCTGCGTTGCCAAGGGGTTATGATCAGCGATGTCGAAATCGAGCGCATGATCACCTTTTGGCAATCCAACATCCCTGTGCAAGATGAACCCCCGCCATGGGAAGAGTATCTCAAAGAAACTTCACTTTTAGAAGATCACGATGCCTTAATCGAACAGGCAATTCAAATCGTGCGTAAAACACGCCGTGCCAGTGCGTCTTTACTTCAACGTCGGCTGCGGATTGGCTATCCGCGCGCAGCGCGGTTGATGGATGAACTGGAAGAAATGGGTGTAGTTGGCCCCCTTCTTGCAGGTAGCCGGGAAAGAGAAGTCCTGTTGGACGA
>CAKZNJ010000212.1 GCA_937129505.1 uncultured Anaerolineae bacterium
TACCTTCTCCAGTAGCTTGATCGATCTGATTGAACGGTGGATAAGCATTCTCAACAGCTACTGTAATGGTTCTACCCCCTAAATCGGGCAATTTTGACTCTTCTTGCTGGGGAGGGGGTGGGGCTTCAGTTTGGACTGGGGCGGGGGTTGCAGCACCGCCACCACAGGAAGCAAGCAGGATGCTCAAGATAACAAAGAACGGGATGAAGTAGGACTTTTTCATCATTCTCTCTCCTTGATTTAGATTTATCAATCGCCGTTTCTGATGGTAAGAGGGAATATCCCTTTGGCTAAAATAATCCCAGGATGATGCAAATAGGTTTTTATTGTCGTTATGACTTATAATTCGAATAGTATTTTAACCGATTTGGAGGTGAAAAATGGCTATTTTTCCCGATTTGGTTTGGTTTTTAAAATTAAAAGAAAAGCTGAATTCCGATGCGCAATATGCAAAAATTGCCCACAATTGGGAATGGGATTTGTTGTTCAATATCGAGGCGGATGATTTATTGAATAACTCTTTATATGTGTATATGGATTTATGGCATGGGACCTGTCGTGAAGTAAAGATTATCGAAGACATATCCTCCAGCAAAGCTACGTTTACTCTCTCCGCCCCGTACCGCAATTACATTGCGCTGCTGTCCGGGAAACTGGATCCGATGCAAGCCATGTTAACGCGAAAATTGCGTGTCCAGGGGAATATGACCATTATGATGCGCAATGTACCTACAGTTTTAGACTTTGTGCGTTGTTGTCGAGAGATTACGGACGGCTTTGTGGGGGTTGAATCTTGAAGATAAATACCCCGCCTTGGTGATAGATGAGGTGAAAGTGGGAGGATCGGATCAACTCCCAGGGTGAGATCGCTCCTCCTCTTGCCCCAAGATATAGGTAACTGATTTGGTTTTGAAGCATGAGAGCGGCAATCCAGTCTGGATCTTTAGGCTTTTCGAGAATAGCCTGGGAAATTTGATTGATCTGGCGGATTTGGTCGCTCGAGTCTGATAAGGCGAAGAGGACCGGGGGAGGGATGGTCACTCGCTCAGCGAGGGCTGGAATCCAAGAGCCACCATCCGCACCAGCATAAAGTCCATATCCCCATAAGAAGGGTTGAATCATGAGTGTTTGATCTGAGGGAAGGTTGGCGTGGATGAATTGCATTGCTTCTAAATCATCTGCCCGAACGAGCATGGTTATCGGGTTAAGTAAGGGGATCAGCGATCTGCCTCCGATCACTGCTGAAATCAAGATGACCAGCGTGGCCACTGGGTATAGCAACCGCTTTGGTATCGCTCTGATGATCTTTTCGAGCATTCGTAAAAGTTGAAAAACCCCTTGACCCGCAAGGGTGGAGAGCGGTAAATACAGACTGATGGCTACTGAGGTCATGTTGACGAAGCCTATTCCCCTCAAACCATAGTAGCTTAGATATACCGTAGCAAAACAAAGAACAACCCAAGTGAAGATCATTAAACCTTGCCATGAGCGACGGATGATTTCGAACAATAACCCCAACGCAGCCAATAGCAAGACTACTTTCCCGAGGGCAGGGGTTAATAAGCCTAGTGGAATGCTCTCTGGTGTGGCAGGGGGCTGCCGCCAAGCACTTAATTTTGGCAAGAGTAAGGTAGACCAAGCTTCTGGAAGCCAGGGCGAGGAAAGGACAAGAGTGGTCAGGGCAATGAAAGTCAGATTTACTGTAGTTCTTAGCAGGCGCTGCTTCGGCTCGATGAAAGGAGGATATAAAATCTTTTCTAGGCTGACAAGGCATAATAAAAGAGCAAAGAAAAGACTGACTCGGTAATGGATTACGATCAAGCCGGCAAATAAGATTGATATGGTTGTAAAGGTGCTTACAGAGAAAGGAGATTGAATGGATATGGACCTCTTGAAAATATAGACGAGGGTGGGCAAGATGAGTAATCCACAAAGCTGAGTATAACGCCCCCAACTTGTATAGTAAGCGGGCATTGGCGAAAAAAAAGCGACCATGATGGCGGCAACCAGTGCGATTGTTCGATTTGGATAGAAAGAAAGGGCGAAAACGTATGTGCTATAAACAGCGAGAGCGTTCAGAATTTGTCCGAAGACCAACATGGATAGAGGAAGGGGCAGGTTAGAGAGCCAAGTATAAAGCGCTAAATTGGCATGAAATCCCGAGTGATACGAAGTGGTGTCAATATCCAAGTACGGCTGATAAGAACTTGGAAAAGCTCCTTCTTTCAGGATGAGTTGAGTAATGAGAGCATGATGGACAGAGTCAACCCATGCGGGGGCAACCAAGTTGCGAGCCATCAGCAAACGGATGAGCAATGCCAGTAGGAAAACAAGGTATAGAAGAAAGTCTTCTATACGTAATTTGGAAACCCAATGACGCCAATCGCGTATCGTCGTCCAGAGCGCATAAAGGGAAAGGAGGTAGAGGCAGATTTGGAGCGTTGTCCCTTGCCATTGGACTTTTAGAAGCGTTGACCAAGCCAGCAGTAATGGAATGACGGCTAAACTGGTGCTGAGGATGATATAAAAGCTAAGCGATTGGTCTTCGGGTAGCGAGAAACGGATGATTTTCAAGATAAGCAAGCCAGGAGTTACTAGGCAAGCCAGGGTTGGAATGATGATCCAGAGATCTTTCAAAAACCGGATCAAATCATCCTGAGCGCTTTGCAATGTGTAGCGATACTCCACCGAGAAAGCAAGGTCCGCCGAAGTGGGTTGATTGTTAATCGAAAAATTTCCCGCTGGATAACTATCGAGCAAATTCCCCCATATTTGAAGAGGGACATTCGATTCAAGAAATAGTGCATATTTACCTTTCGAGATGGAAAGATGATCGGGAAAGGTAAAGGTGCACTTTTGATCTCGGCAAGCACTCAAAGGTTGAGAAGTTGTTAAGATGTGTTTCGGTTGTTGGTTTAGGTCGAAAAGGGAGAAGATAAGTTTTGCTTCCTGAGGTAGTGCACCAAGGGGTGAGATCCACAGCGTGATCGAACTGACAGAGGATTGAGGTAGAACGAAAGTTTGCGATACAAGCTCCGAACTTTGCAAAACGTAAATTACATCGGCGTGCCATTCATGGGATGACTCAGGGTCGTAAAGACTCACACAGCCGCTCAGAAGTGAGCCGACAATTAATAAAAAACAAGTCTTGCTAAGAAGTTTGAATATCCCCGATTTGATTGCGTAGGTAGGCTTCCATAAAGCCATTGAGCTCACCGTCTAAGACTGCGGTCGTGTTACTTGTTTCATAACCGGTGCGATGGTCTTTAACCATTTGATAGGGATGAAGGACGTAGGAACGAATTTGGCTGCCCCACTCGACCTTCTGGAACTCGCCTCGCAGTTGAGCGAGATGCTCTTCTTGTTCTCTTTGTTTTATCTCCAAAAGTCGTGATCTCAACACTTTTAGTGCGTTTTCGCGGTTCTGGACTTGGGAACGTTCGTTTTGGCAGGTTACGACGATTCCTGTTGGAAGGTGGGTAATGCGTACGGCTGTATCGTTCTTTTGGACGTTTTGTCCTCCAGCGCCAGCCGAACGGAAAGTGTCAATGCGCAGATCATTGGGGTTGATTTCGATTTCTTTTTCATCTTCCACTTGGGGTAGCACTTCAACGAGAGCAAACGAAGTGTGACGGCGATGAGAGGCGTCAAAAGGGGAAAGACGGACGAGGCGATGGACGCCTTTCTCGGAGCGCAAGTATCCATAGGCATACTTGCCTTCAACCGATATCGTAACGCTTTTGATCCCGGCTTCTTCGCCTTCACTTCGATCAAGGATGTCGGTTTGGTAGCCATTCCTTTCTGCCCACCTTAAGTACATGCGCTCTAGCATTGCTGCCCAGTCTTGTGAATCTGTCCCTCCAGCGCCAGCATGAATGGCTAGCAGAGCGTTGTTTCGGTCATATTTTCCCGAAAACATGGCGTAAAACTCCCGCTTATGAATGTCGCTTTCAATTTGCTCTAACTCGGCTTCTAATTCCTCGCGCAACGTTTCATCCCTAAGTGAAACCAATTCGAGAGCATCGTTGAGCTTTTGACGGAGTTCTAGCCACGGCTCTAATTCATCGCTCAGGATCGAGATTTTTCTCATCACTTCCTGAGCTTGATCTGGATTTTGCCAAAAATCTTCGCTTTCAGTCAGTTTTTGGAGGTCATTGAGTTGGCGTTCTTTGTCGAGGATGTCAAAGACGCACCAGTAAATGTTGGATTCGTTCAGATTGTTCGTTCAATTGTTCAAGTAGATCTTCCATGAGTAAGTTTCTCCGCTGTTACGTTGACAAAGGCGATAATATCCCATCTAAAAAAGCTTGGGAATTGAAAGGTTCAAGATCGTCAAAGCTTTCTCCAAGACCAGCAAAGTAAATTGGAACACCTAATTCCTTTTGGATGGCAAAAGCCATCCCTCCTCGCGCTGAGGAGTCAAGCTTAGCTAGAATGACACCATTGATTTGAACAGCCTGTTGGAAGGCGCGTGCTTGTTGAAGGGCATTTTGACCGGTAGTAGCATCAAGGACAAGCCACACGTAGTGTGGTGCGCTCGGCAAAGCTTTCCCAATTACCCGATAGACTTTTTTAAGTTCTTCCATAAGGTTGTAGCGGGTGTGTAGACGACCAGCAGTATCGATGATGGCAACATCGGCTTTTCGCGCTATGGCTGCCTGAACAGCATCGTAAGCCACTGCGCCCGCATCTGCTCCAGGCGAACCACTGATAATTGGCAGATTGAGCCGCTCCGCCCAAATTTGTAATTGGTCAATCGCCGCTGCCCGGTAGGTATCCGCTGCGCCAAGGATGACCTTTTTTCCCTGTTGTTGAAAGCGGTAGGCAAGTTTTGCGATAGTGGTGGTCTTCCCTGAACCGTTAACACCTACGATTAGGATGATTGTTGGTTGGGTGTCCAGCGAAAGCAGAGGGGGTTCGGTAATTCGTTTTGCTAATTCTTGGCGTAATAGATTTTCTAAATCTGTGCTTTTAATGATATTTTGTTCAATCTGGGCGTGTTTTAGCGCTTGGATGACTTCCCGAGTGGTTTCAACCCCTAAATCCGCTTGAATCAAAAGCGCTTCCAGATCATCATAAGTCGCTTGATCAATATCACCGCCTCCCAGAACGGCTTTGATCTGGTTGAAGGTTGATTTGCTGGTTTTTGTCAGTCCAGCTTTCCATTTGCTAAAGATGCTAACCACAAAATTGAATTATATCATGATGTGAGGGGGTAGGAACTAATGCTATAATTTCCCGCATGGAACGAAAGCTAACTCATTTAGACCCCGAAGGAAAAGCTCGTATGGTTGATGTGGGTGAGAAACCAACCAGCGTGCGATGGGCTATGGCAAAAGGGGAAGTTGTGATGCGAGAGGAAACCTTGCAAGCCATTCAAGGAGGATTGACAAAAAAAGGTGACCTTCTGAATGTTGCTAGGATAGCTGGAATCCTCGCCGCAAAGAAGGCATCTGAGTTGATTCCGCTCTGTCATCCGCTTAATCTAGACTTAATTGAGGTTGATCTTTGGTTGGATAGCAATTTGCCGGGTGTTCAAATTCAATCGCGGGTTAGGACAAGCGGTCGAACAGGGGTGGAAATGGAAGCATTGACAGCAGTGAGTGTCGCTGCATTGACTGTATATGATATGGTTAAGGCGGTTGAGAAAACGATGAGAATTCAAAATATCCGCTTGGTTGAAAAACACGGTGGACAAAGCGGCGATATTGTCAATGAGTGAATTCTTTGGGAGGTTTTGTGAATATCAGAGTGCTCTACTTTGCGACGTATAAGCAAAAAATTGGCAAAAGCGAAGAACGCTTGACTCTTCGTGAACCATTACGTGTGCGGCAGTTGAAGAATTTATTGCGTGAAAAATACGCCAACATAGCTTTGGATTTTTCCGGAATAATTGTCTCGGTAAATAAAGAGTATGCATTTGATGACGACTTAATACCAGATAATGCAGAAGTCGCAATTTTTCCGCCAGTAAGTGGAGGCAATGAATCCCTACCAACCATCCTTGAGTTAACGGAACAAGTTTTCGATACCGATTCAATTCTAAAAAAACTTATCCTACCAACCACGGGGGGAAGTTGCGTTTTTGTTGGCTTTGTGCGTGAGTTTACGGGCGGTGAGCAAAAAATACAAACCGCATACTTAGAGTATGAAGCTTATCAAGAGATGGCGATAAAAAAAATGAAACAAGTTGTCCAAGAGATGCGGGAGAGATGGCCTAAACTCGAAGGAGTGGCTATTATTCAACGCTTGGGGCATCTTGATGTAGGATCACCGACGATCCTTGTGGCTTGCACTGCTGCCCATCGCGATCATGGAATCTTCGAAGCTGCTCGGTACGGAATCGATCGAGTGAAAGAGATTATACCTGTCTGGAAGAAAGAAGTCGGTTCAGGGGGGGAATTTTGGGTTGAAGGCAAGTATATCCCGAAGAGAGGGGAGTAATTAAATTGTTAGCTATTCGATGTGCAAATTGTGGGCAACCTTATCCAGCGGAAGCTGCGGTGGAGAGATGTGTGAGATGTGGCGGGATTTA
>CAKZNJ010000213.1 GCA_937129505.1 uncultured Anaerolineae bacterium
AGAAATACGGCGCAAACCGCGTAATCGATTCCCCTCTCGCCGAACTCTCCATTGTTGGTGTTGGAATTGGGGCGGCGCTCTATGGAATGCGCCCCATCTGCGAGATTCAGTTTGCCGACTTTATCCATCCGGCGTTTAATCAAATTGTCAACGAGGCTGCCAAGCTGTGCTATCGCTCAAACGGCGAGTGGACGGTGCCGCTGGTTATCCGTGCCCCTTATGGAGGGGGAATTGGCGGCGGTTTATATCATTCTCAGAGTGTGGAGTCCTTTTTTGCCCATGTGCCGGGCTTAAAGATCGTCATTCCATCCAACCCCTACGATGCCAAAGGTCTGTTGAAATCCGCCGTACGCGATCCCAACCCCGTTCTGTTTTTTGAACCCAAGAAAGGGTACCGGCTGATTCGAGGAGAAGTGCCTGAAGGTGAGTATACTCTGCCGCTAGGCAAAGCCAACGTCAGCCACTCCGGCACTGACATAACGCTGATCACCTACGGCATGACCCACTATTACGCCCTAAAGGCTGCGCAGATGGTTGCTGCAGAGAGAATTGAGGCCGAAGTCATAGATTTGCGCACCTTAGTGCCCCTAGATAAGGATACAATTTTACAATCGGTCAAAAAGACGGGGAAAGCGCTGATCGTCCATGAAGACAACCTCACCGCTGGTTACGGCGCCGAGATCGCCGCCATCCTCGCTGACGAGGCTTTTACCGAGTTAGACGCACCGGTCCGACGGATAGCAGGACCAGATGTGCCCGCTGTTCCCTTTAGCCATCCCATGCAGGACTGGTTCATGCCCAACCCCCAAAAGATCGCCGCAGCGATTCGTCAATTGGCAGCTTTCTGATCAGAAGAGGAGTGTGTAATGCCTACCAAAGTGATTATGCCTCAGTTGGGTGAATCGGTGATCGAAGGCACGGTCACCAAATGGCTCAAACAGAAAGGGGAAGCCGTACAAGAAATGGAAGCCCTTTTAGAAGTTACTACCGATAAGGTAGACACGGAAATCCCCAGCCCAGCAGAGGGTGTCGTGCTCGAAATCCTAGTGCCAGAAGGCACTACCGTGCAAGCCGGCACCGTCATCGCTTGGATCGGAGAAGCGGGGGAAGAGTTGCCGCCTGAGACAGTCGTTCCCTCATTGCATGCCGAAACACGCCTTGAAGCAGAAAAAGCATCTTCTGAATCGTCCATTACTCCCGCAGAGAAAGGTTTAGGGTTCATCTCCCCCGTTGTTGCTCGCATGGCAGAGGAATATCAGATTGACTTGCGACAAGTCAAAGGCAGTGGACAGGGCGGCCGCATCACCAAAAAGGACCTCCTAGCTTACTTGGAAGAGCAGCAGAAAAAAGAAGTCGCCCCAGCGGAGGCAGGAGCAATCTGGGAGACGCCAGCAGACGGAGACCTATTCCGCCCTACTGAACTCATCTTTGGCAAACCCGC
>CAKZNJ010000214.1 GCA_937129505.1 uncultured Anaerolineae bacterium
TTTGTTCGAGGGAGCGTTGAGCGCTCATGCGGCACCTCCCTCGTTGAAGCGCAAAAAGACAATGCCTTGCCCGGTGGTCTCATCGCCGCCGAGCTGAGAGCGCAAGCAGTTATTTTGTGTATTGTCTAAGATGCGCTGCAGGACTTCGTCTGCAGAGAGGGGCTTGCCATTTACCGGGATGCGCGTTTGGGTAGCCAGCACTGGAGCATAGAGCAGGCAGTCTGTCGGTAAGCTTTCGGTGCTCCAAAGCGCTCTTTGGGCGACTGTCTTTTTATCGGGGTCGATCTTGATGTGGGTTTGTATCTCGGTTGCGTAGAGGGTGAAATCGCGGAAGGCATTTTTGGGCAAGATGCAAAGCTTATTGGGTAACTCCGAGCGCCAATATTCGTATTCGTCGCCCTGTGGCAAAGCGTTTGCGGCCAACCACTTTCCGATCTGTTGCACCTGATCGGCATAGGTCTGGTCGGGGACAAAACTGAAGTCTTCTAAAACCACGCTACCGCCTGCTAGCAGCGTTGAACCGTGGACATAAGCCGTGTTCTCATCCTTTGGTTCGGGCGGTATCTTTAAGTCAACCTTTGCATCGATGAGGTGAGCGAGACGCATAAAACGCTGTAACGCATCCACACTGGTCGTCCACGCAAACACACCAGCTAGCGAACGGACGAGAAAGAGCAGGAGGTGGGCATCGCCAATTGAAAGTGCGCCAGCGTAATCGGCAGCCCCTTCGCCTGCCTCTGGTCCGAATAGAGCCAGGTGTTCCGCTTTGCTCAATTTGGAAGGGGAGTGGGCTGGATCAAGCTCTGCCCGCAGGCGTCCCTTGAGGCTGCTGGCTTGGATCATGGGATACTGGGTGATCCGTTCGCGCTGAATGGGCAAGTCGACGATGCCTAAAGCCTGCCCGCTGCCGACATGTAAGGGTGTTTCAGTATAAATGAAAAGCAGTCTTTTTGCCTTAAACATGGGAAACCTCCTGAAGAAAGATTTGGCCGAAGCCAATTTGAGCGATGGCTGCCACTTCACCGTTTGGCTGTGGAAGGTCATCGGTGATGGCATTGGTTTGAAGGACATATTCCGTTAAGCGGGAAGGCTGCTTACATTCGAAGTAATAAACACTACCGGCGGGGATGTAGCGGTGGGCTGGTTTATGCTCATTTCGCGCCCAATCAAAACCGCCGACACTTTCGTAACGATGGATAGCAGCAGCGATGAGCTTGACCTCGCCGCTAAAGAATTTCTGCCAATTTTCGGGTTGCCAGCCGTGACAAAAATAGGTTGGCGTTGCGAAATAGACCTTGAATTTGGGCGGCAATTTTC
>CAKZNJ010000215.1 GCA_937129505.1 uncultured Anaerolineae bacterium
TCTGGTTCGGCACCTTTGATGCGGGAAACAAAGGTGAGATTCGAACAGTTAACGGGTGGAAAGCTGGTCGAAGGGTATGGCTTGTCTGAAGCGCCAACGGCTACTCACTGTAATCCTCTCTATGCTACAGATAGTCCTGCTGGATCGATTGGATTACCGTTGCCGGATGTAGATTGCAAGATTATCAGCTTGGACGATGAAGTCACCGAATTGCCTCCCGGCGAAATCGGAGAACTGGTCATCAAAGGGCCGCAGGTGTTCAAGGGCTATCATAACATGCCAACAGAAACGGAAAACACATTACGAAATGGTTGGTTATATACGGGTGATATTGCCCGCATGGATGAAGAGGGTTACTTCTACATTGTTGATCGGAAGAAAGAACTGATTAAACCCGGCGGTTATCAGGTGTGGCCGCGGGAAGTAGAAGAAGTTATTATCAGTCACCCCAAGGTTTTGGAGGTTGGTGTAGCGGGAGTTCCGGATCCATATCGGGGTGAGACGGTTAAGGCTTGGATTGTCCCCAAATCTGGAGAAACATTGACCGAGCAAGAGATTTTGGATTGGTGCAAGGACAGACTCGCCAAATATAAAATTCCCACCCAAATCGAGTTTCGCTCAGAGCTGCCCAAGACAACGGTGGGAAAGATTTTGCGCCGCGAGTTAGTGAGAGAGCATAAGGAGAAGGTCGGATAACTTGGTGGAAAATTGATAGCGATCAAGATTCAAGAAAGTTTCAAGCGACAAGAATAAAGTAGGGAATATCTCTAGAGTAGCCTCTTAGCTGGAGTCTTGGGAATAATCCCTGTTTCAACTTTCGAAGGCAATAGGGATATTCTCTACTTATTTGAATATGATTGATACTATGCTTAAATCAAGGGAAGAAAGATAGTAAGGTGGGATAAAGGTCAAGTAAAGAATGCAAAGGTGGAATGCTGTTTCGGGTTCCCTTTGAGCCGAAGAGGAGCAAGGGAACCGGATTTTGGGTGTGTCGGCGATGGCTTAGATCTTCAAAATTGCCATGATCCGAGGTGATCCAAATCATCCCTTGGGTTAGATCCCAATTTTCTACGACACCCTTGAGGACGCCATCGAGCGTCTCCAGAATGTGAGTCGCTTGAGCGAGATTTTGATGGTGACCAGCATAATCGCTTAGCCAATATTCGAAGAAGGTGAAGTCAAAATCCGAAGCAATTTCAGCTAGCTTGTTTCCCGCTTCCTCTGGAGATAGCACAGGGACATCGCGAAATCCGAGATGGACACGCCATCCCTCAGCGGTGAAGTCAGCGGATAGCGCTCTGCCTGCAACCAAATCCTCGAAAGTATATAATTTCATTCCAGCTGAAATAACAGCCAAAGGAATTGCAGAGTATAGCCTTCTTCCCGAAGCAATACTTTCAAAATAAGTGGGTGGAAATGCATTTAAGTAACAAACCCGATACTTGCGTTTGCGAAGCACGTGAAATAGATTTCCATTTGATAGATAATGGGCAATGAGGGGATTGGGTTTCGGCCCATAGTGATATCCGATCAGTTGGGGAATGTTCATGCCGGTTAGGATGATCGCTTGTCCAGTGGCAGACTGGGGGACGCCCCCAACACCTAAACAGGCATCTAACTCGTACAAAGAGACACTATCGTTTGTATAAAATGGAGTTCCACGGCAAAGTTTGTTTCCCTCAAGGATTAAATCCAAGAAAGGTGTTTTTGCCACCATGAAAGGATTTCGAGAAGGATCTCGCTCACCTAATCCGACGCCGTCAAGAAAAAGGAAGATGGTTTTCATCCCTGAAAGCTATTAGCTCCGAGAGCGGGTCTTTTTCCTGAAAACAAACCATGCCGAGTTCCTGTCTCTATCTTTACCGGGCTGCTGACGAATCATTTCTAGAAACTCTTTCATGCCTTCGAGGTCGTCGGAGCGAACAGCCGGGGAATTTGGCGGACTTTCGATAAAGCCATAAAGGAGAAAATAACTCTGCGCTGCTAAAAGTCTTCGTAATTGGTGGATGTATCTTTGTTTTTGAATAACAGAAAGACCATGAAAACAGCCGACATCCAAGACCAGATCAAAGCTTTTGTTCACTCCTCGAAGGTTCGTCACATCTTGGCGCAGAAAGGTTATCTTTGTGCCTTCAGCCCTGCTTTTCCTTTTGGCTAGATAGATGGCTAGCCATGAAAAATCTACTGCAGTCACTTGCCAACCTTTCTTTGCCAGAAAGATTGAATTTGTACCTGTACCACATCCTAAATCAATGGCTCTACCCGCAGGGTGATTAGAGACAAACTCGATTAATTCAGGGGGAACAATTCCGCTATCCCAAGGGGGAGAGTGGAGATACATCCATTCGAAGAAAAATCTGCGCCAAAACCGCATAAAAATATCCTACCGAAATTCCATTTTACTAGATAAAATTATAAGGTTGACAAATAACCGAAAAATACTTTGACAATACCATAGACATCTTTTACAATGAAGGGCTGACAAAGCCCCACTAAAAAGGAAAAGGAAATATGAAAGAATATCCAACTGAGAATATTCGCAACATCGCTCTCGCCTCTCACAGCAGCAGTGGAAAAACGATGATGGTAGAGGCGTTTTTACACCAAACTGGCGCAACAACGCGACTCGGGAAGATTGAGGATGGAACAACCGTGGCCGATTTCGAGGAGGAGGAGATACGGCGCGGCATTTCGCTCTCCACGGCTGTTATTCCCGTTGAGTATAAGAATTGCAAACTCAACTTTCTAGATACGCCCGGCTACAATGATTTTATCGGGGAGATGATTTCGGCGTTGAGAGTTGCGGATGGCGTCCTAATATTGGTCGACTCGGTCGCAGGCGCTGAAGTGGGCACGGAGATTGCTTGGAATTATTGTGATCGGTTTAAGTTGCCTAGGTTTGTGGTTATCAACAAGATGAACAGGGACAACGCCAATTACCGTAAGGCGCTGGATTCCGTCCGTGATTTATCTGAAACAAGATTAATTCCACTACAATTGCCGTGGGGTGAAAAAGCAGATTTTAAAGGGGTGATTGACTTGATTTCGATGAAGGCTTACGCGGGTCATGGCAACCAGCCCCAAGAGATTCCAGCCGAGTTTCGCCAAGAAGCAGAATCTGCTCGGATGGAACTGATCGAAGCAGCGGCAGAAGGTGAGGATGCTCTGCTTGAAAAATACCTTGAGGGTGAAGAGCTGACGAGTGAAGAAATTATTATGGGATTGAAGAAGGTGGTAGCAAACGGCTCTTTTATCCCCGTTCTCGTTGCAGCTGGCTCTGCTGAGATCGGTATATTCCCGTTATTGGATGCCTGTTTAGAGTTATTCCCCTCGCCAAAAGACATTCCGCCTGCAAAAGGGATGAGTGCTATTGGGGAGGAAATTGAAGCGATCTGCAGTGATGAAGAACCATTTTCGGCGTATGTCTGGAAAACCACTGCAGACCCCTTCGTTGGCAAGATCACCTATTTCCGGGTTTATTCAGGCGTGATCAATTCGGATACGAAAGTATGGAACTCCAACAAAGAGGCTGAAGAACGATTAGGTACCCTGAGTATTTTGCGCGGCAAAGAGGCCATGCCGGTAAAAATTGTGCACGCCGGCGATATTGCAACTGTACCGAAACTCAGTGTGACTTCTACAGGTGACACCTTATGTGACCGTTCGCGGCCGGTAAGGTTACCGATTCCTGAATATCCGAACGCGCTCTATCAGGTGGCTGTTTTCCCAAAAACCCAGGCTGATTCAGCAAAGATCTCGCCAACTCTAACCCGTCTTTGCGAAGAGGACATGACCTTATCCTGGCGGCAAGAGGCAGCTACCAACCAGACGATCTTACAAGGGATGGGCGATCAACATATTGATGTTGCCATTCGTAAAGCGGAAACAAAATTCCAAACTTCCATGCATATTGAATTGCCGAAAGTGCCGTATTTGGAAACGATCACCAAGCAAGGGCAAGCAACTTACCGCCACAAAAAGCAAACGGGTGGAGCGGGACAATTTGCTGAGGTTGCTATGCGGATCGAACCCTCTCCAGATGCAGAATATGCATTTTCGAATGATGTCTTCGGCGGTGCGATCTCATCAAGCTTCATGCCGGCGATAGAAAAAGGGATCAAGGCAGTCATGAAAGAGGGAGTTTTGGCAGGTTATCCGGTCAAGAATGTGAAGGTGTCGGTCTACGATGGGAAAGAACATCCGGTTGACTCAAAGCCAGTAGCCTTTGAAATCGCCGGGCGGGAAGCGTTCAAGCTTTGTGTGCGGGATGCCGCTCCTGTGCTTCTCGAGCCCATCATGAATGTCAAGATTATTGTGCCGGAAGCCAACATGGGGGATGTGCTGGGAGACTTGAACACACGCCGAGCGCGCGTTCAAGGGATGGATACAGAGAAGGGCCGCTCAGTAGTCACTGCTCAGGTACCTTTGGCGGAGATGTTACGCTATACCGCAGACCTCAGGTCAATTACAGGTGGGCGGGGGGTCTTCACAATGGAATTTTCACATTATGAAGAAGTT
>CAKZNJ010000216.1 GCA_937129505.1 uncultured Anaerolineae bacterium
GTGTGGTGTTTAGGGGATTTGGTTGGTTACGGGCCAGATCCGAATGAATGCATCGAGCGGATTCGGGATTTGCCTGACTTGACCTGTATTTTAGGCAATCACGATGCGGCCGTTTTGGGGCTCATTGAAATCGAAGCGTTTAATCATGATGCCCGCAAAGTGATTCAGTGGACGCAAGAATCATTAACGGACGCCAACCTTGCCTTCCTTCGCAGCTTGCCCGAGCGGGTGGTGATAGGGGAGGTTACCCTTGTTCATGGTAGCCCCCGCCAACCGGTTTGGGAATATTTATTGGATGCCCAAACCGCCCATCGAAATTTCGATTTTTTTAACACCCCCTTCTGTTTTGTCGGCCATACCCATCTGCCTATTCTCTTCCACCTCAATGAACTAGATCCGTATCCGATTGGGGGATATTTGCCTCCAAATGAGGTGATCCGGTTGACGCCGCGTGAGATTGTAAACCCCGGTTCAGTGGGACAACCTCGCGATCGAGATCCACGAGCAGCTTATGCCATTTACGACACAGAAACCCATCTCTTTGAACATCGTCGCGTTGAGTACGATGTCTCCCTTGTCCAAGACCGGATGCATCTAGCTGGATTGCCGCAGCGCCACATCCAACGCCTATCGGTCGGTTGGTAAGTAGGGAACAGTTTATCCCTTGCCAACGTCTTGTTCCTAAAGATTGCTCTGCCTTTGCCAATCGAGAAGGAGAAGTTAGATGAAATCGAACCACGATATCTTTAGTAGAGTTCCAATTTTCGTCCTCATCGCTGCTTTATTTGTCTCAGCTTGCGCAGCCCGAGCTCCAGCTCCGCCGATGAGCGCTGAAAAAGGGATGTACCATGAGGAGTATGATGTTGCAACCGATCGAGGGTTTGCTCCTGTTCCAGAACAGCCTGCCTCCCCGCAGGGAGCCGCTGAGTATGCCAGCACAAAGCCAAGTTCATCCGAACGAATGGTGATTAAAAACGCGACCCTCTCCCTGATTGTAAAGGACCCGCCTGCAGCGATGGAGACAATAGCCAAGCTGGCTGAAGAGATGGGCGGTTTCGTTGTATCAGCCAATCTGTATAAAACTGAAACCAGCAGTGGTAAGGAGATACCTCAAGCTTCGATTACCATTCGCATCCCGGCAGAAAAGCTGAATCAGGCACTGGATGAAATCAAAGCGCTGTCGAAAGAGCTTCCTCAACGCGAGAATCTCACCAGCCAGGATATTACCGCCGAGTACACCGATCTAGATTCGCGCTTGCGCAATTTGAAGCGGGCAGAGGAACAACTGCAAGAAATCCTCGATCAAGCGTATTCGACCGAAGATGTGCTGTCTGTCTACCAGCAGTTAACTCAAGTGCGTGAGCAAATTGAAGTCATCGAGGGGCAAATGAAATATTATCGCGAGGCGGTTGCGCTTTCCTCAATCAGCGTTGAGTTAATCGCCGAGGAAGCAGTGGAGCCCTTGACAATCGGGCAGTGGAAGCCTGTGGGAGTTGCTCGCGATGCACTGCAAGCCTTGATCAATGCAGTTCAGTTCTTGCTAAATGTAGCGATTTGGGTGGTGATCTTTGTCCTGCCAGTGCTTCTCTTGGCTTATGTCATCTTTTTCATCCCCCTGCGAGCTTTGTGGCGTGTTCTCCGTCGCCGCCGACAACTGAAATCAAAGCCTGCTGAACCCCCTTCGCCACCTACCGTTACCTAATGGGTCAAAAGTGCCTCACTCACTCCAAGCTACGACAACTGCAATGGCAAGGTTCTGGGAGTGAGTGAGGCTCACCGACCACCCCTGAATGCCCAATCTTTCTTCCTCTTGCAAGGCAGCACCATATAAACACAGGCGCGGCTGGTTTGATGAATCGTGGGTGACTTCAATGTCAACCCAATTGATCACTCCGATGCCGCAGCCAAGCGCTTTGGAAACGGCTTCCTTTGCCGCAAAGCGAGCGGCTAGAGAAGGGGGACGAGCAAGGTAGAGATGGATTTCCTGCGGAGTGAACACACGCCGGAGAAAACGCTCCCCGTGCCGCTGGATGACTTGAGTCAGCCGATCGATCTCGAGGACATCAACACCGGTGCGGATGATCATTGCCGACTTCGCTCATTCGAGGCTGCCTGCCACAGCGATTGCCAGCCGATTTGGATCGAGGTACTTTTGGGCGGTTTCTAACACCTGCTCCTGTGTGACAGAGCGCACTAAATCAGCATATTGGCGGTAATAATTTAGTCCTAATCCGTAACGTTCCAGATTGCCCAATGCATAGGCGACCCCCATATTGGATTCAAGCGAGAGCGGCAGGCGACCGATAAAGTTGGCTTGGCTGTCACTGAGTTCTTCTGGGGTAACTTTTTCCTTCACAAAGCGTTGGATTTCGGCGCGGATGATTTCGATTGCCCGAGAGACATTTTCGGGGGCAACGCCGGCGCCCACCGTCCAACTGCCAGGTCCTATGCCAGAACTGAGGCTGGAGTAGGCATAATATGCTAATCCTGCTCGTTCGCGAACAGCATCGCCAATGCGTCCCATTAGGCCAAACTGCCCAAGGATGTTGTTGCCGAGCGCAGCACTCATATATTCTGGGGCATTGCGTTGCGGACCGAAAGACCCAATGAGCAGATCAACTTGAGCTTTGCCGGGGATATAGACCTTTTTTTGGATGGTATCGTTGAGGGGTTGCACCGGCGGCAGTTCGGGAGGAAGCGGCTGGTCAGGGTTTTGCCAGTCAGCGAGGTATTCGGAGAGAATTGCGATTGCTGTGGAAGGTTCGATCGCACCGACCACAATGATAACCATCCCCCGCGGCCCGTAATGGCGGCGGTGAAATTCTGCTAAATCTTCTATGGTGATTTTTTGGACTGTTTCGATCGTGCCCTCTTCAGGGAAGCGGTAAGGATGATGGGCGAAGATGATTTCATCAAAGGTGAGCGAAGCCATCTCGGCGGTATCTTGCGCGCGTAGAACCAGGCCGGTCAGCAATTGGGCGCGTTTGCGCTCGACTTGTTCGACAGGAAAAGATGGCTCCCTTAGGGCAGAGGTGAAGATTTTACACACCATCTCGAAATCTTCGGCGAGTGAGCGCCCGCCAAAGCTGGTGATATGAGTGCCACCATCGAAGCTAAAACTTGCTGCAGCCGATTCCAGCATGTCGTAAATCTGGTTGAAAGAGAATTTATGAGTGCCTAGCAACAGGGAATCGGCGGTAAAGGAAGCTAAACCAAGCTTTTCGGGAGGGTCGAACAGGCTGCCAGCTTGCAGGTAACCGTTTAAGACGATCGAGGGGCTGTTGAAATTTGAGCGGATTAGGAGGATAATACCATTGGGGAGTTCTACGCGGGTGATGTCATCTTCGCCGGGCAAGGAATTCTTGGGGGTAGGGGAGAGCTGAGATGGATCATTCATGATGGTCAATTGCTTCCTTCGGCTTGGGGTGTGGAAGAGCTTTCGGGTAGGTAGACCCCCACAACGCGATTGCGGGGTTGGAGGTATTGTTGGGCAACGCGTTGGACATCCTCGGGCGTGATCTTTGCTAAGCTGTCAAGTATAGAGAGATACCACTCGTAAGTAGCAAACATCTCTGAAAAGCCCATCCAGAACGCCTGGTTGCTGATGCTTTCGCTGCCATAAGCGATCAAGGCGCGCGCCTGTTTGCTAGCGCGTTGAATTTCTTCCATTGGCGGGGGGGAGTCTTGTAAACGTTTGATTTCATCCTCAATCCGTTGCAAGACTTCCGCGGCTGTTTTCTCAGGGCGGACAATGCAGGAAATGATGTGCAAAAAGGGGTCTATCGTTGCACCAACACCACCAGAGACGGTTACAGCTAAATCCCCTTCAACTAAAGCGCGATAGAGGCGGGAGGTCTTATTCGAGACCCCTCCACCAAAAACGTTCAGATTGCTTGGCCCGGTTAAGAGGCTATCTAGGATGGTGAGAGGGATAAAGTCGGGGTGGGTTGAATTGGGGACGTGATGAGCAAGGATTAGGTAGGTGGTGTCGTCTGGTCCTTGCACCGTAACGCGTCGCTCTCCTTGCTGGGGGGGCTCAGGGCGGTTCAAGCGCGGCGGTTCTGCTGCGCGCGGAATTGGCTCGTAAAGTTCACGAAGGCGTTGAAGCATTTGCTCTGTGTCAAAGTCGCCGGCAATGGACAACACGGCGTTGTTGGGGACATAGTAGGTACGATAATGTTGGTATAAGTCCTCGCGGGTCATGCTTTGCAAGTCAACCAAATCGCCAATGACTTCGTGATGGTAGGGGTGGACGCGAAAAGCAGCGGCTTGTACTTCTTCGTTCAGACGAAAGAGGGGTTCGTTCTCGTTGCCTTGCCGCTCGGAGATAATCACCGTTCGTTCTGATTCGACCTCTTGGGGATCAAATACGCAGTTCACCATGCGATCCGCTTCTAAATTAAGGGCGAGGTCGATTTTATCGGCTGGCATGGTCTCGAAACAGGTCGTCCAGTCCAGGTAGGTCATTGCATTCCATGAGCCGCCTTCGCGGGAGATGGCTTTGTCCAATACCGAAG
>CAKZNJ010000217.1 GCA_937129505.1 uncultured Anaerolineae bacterium
GCTATCAGGCGTGCCCAGAGCGCCAACCCGAATGACATTCGCGATGCGATTGCAAGTACGACCAATTACCAGGGAGTGGTGGGCACCTACGAAGGCTTTGATGCCAAGGGAGACGTCATTCCACAGTGGGCCTGGTTAGAGCGATACTCTAACGGCCAGTGGATAATGCTACACCCTAGCAAAGTATTCTTGCCCCTCACGCTCAAGAACTTTGGACGGTAAGGTGTAGTATCCACAAACTGGAGGGCAGCCTAACAACGTATAGAGTCGACGCCCACCCCTACGCTTTAAACTATCGTACCTTGACTGGGAAGGTGTCATTGATTCAAGCGCGTCTCGCCTGTGAGGGCGGGTGGGCTCGGCTCATACCGACCTTTGGGCTCGCCAGTTAAACATTCCACATCTGTCAAGGACAGTCCAATGATCGCAACCCTGAAAAATCGTGCTCACGTCCTCAAAAGAGAAGCTTACGCTTTATATATTGCCATCCATGATCCGCGAGTTCCGTGGTATGCCAAAGTCTTCATGGGCTTGGTGGTGGCACATACGTTTAGTCCCATTGATTTGATCCCCGATTTCATTCCTTTGCTCGGTTATCTCGACGACTTGGTGGTGATACCCTTGGGCATTGCACTGGCTTTAAAGATGATCCCCGCTGAAGTAATGGCCGATGTTAGGCAGCAAGCCGATGAGTTACTAAGGCAAGACAAACCCATCAGCCGGGCCGGAGCTATCATGGTCATCGCTATCTGGCTAATCATCATCGCCGCAATCGTCTGGTCTATTGCGCACATGCTCACAAAATAAGCCAAACGTCTGCTGTGTCAGTATCTTCTCAACTCCCAATTTCATCTTGAGAATTGGTGGTTTGATGAAACTTGACAGGTAGGCTTTTCAATGATACATTACAGAAGCAAATGATATATGCTCGACAAAGGTGCGCTGCTTGCCCGGATGCACAGCGCGCAATGGGGAAAGCCGGTGACTCGTTCAAAACGACAGTCCGGCGCTGTCCCGCAACGGTAACGTGTTAAACGAAGCCCGAATACCCGCCTTTGTCTGGCTCGTTTGCTCCCTCGCGGTTAGGGAGGCCGGGCGCCCTAAGCGGTTGCTCGCTTAGGGAAAAGGAAATCCTCCCGCCCAAACGGGCGGATTTGTTTTGCAACGGCTTCTCACAAAAGCGAGAAGCCGTTTAATTTTTTTTTTGGCGAGGTGAACTTTGCGCAGAATCCGTTTGTTGTTTACCCTGACGTTGGCAGTTTTCTTCTTTGCAGCTTGTGCCAGAGCAGAGCTCAAGCCAGCCGAGCAGTTGGCGGCGACGGCTACGCCAGAAGTCGGCGAGAGCATTCGCATCCAGGATGGAATGGGCGAAATAGTCGAGTTAGCTGCGCCGGCGCAGCGCATTGTCTCGTTAGCCCCTTCAAACACCGAGATTCTCTTCGCTATCGGCGCAGGCGCTCAGTTGGTTGGACGGGATTCTTTCTCGGATTACCCCGCCGAAGCGCTCCAAATTCAAGATGTAGGCGGCGGCTTTGGGAATTTGAACACGGAGGCGATCATCGCCTTGCAACCCGAGCTCGTCCTCGCTTCCCCCTTGTCCTCCACGGAGCAGGTGAAAGGGCTGCGCGATCTAGGCTTGACGGTTTTCGTCTTACCAAATCCGCTCGAATTCGAGGACCTCTACAACAACCTGATGACGGTTGCCGTGCTGACGGGAAAAATGAATGAAACGGAGACGCTGATTGCCCAATTGAAGCAGCGCGTTCAAAGCATCGAAGAAAAATTAGCCGGCATAACGCAACGCCCCTTGGTGTTCTATGAAATTGATGGCACAGATCCGAACGCCCCATGGACAGCCGGACCAAACACCTTTATCCACATGCTGATCACCAAAGCGGGTGGGGAAAACTTCGGCAGCCAATTAGAGGGTGAATGGGTGCAGGTAAGCCTAGAAGAAATCTTGCGCCGCGATCCCGACATTATTTTACTGGGAGACGCCATTTGGGGTGGAGTGACCGTCGAGGCGGTCGCCGCCCGTCCTGGGTGGGGTGACCTGCGCGCTGTAAAAACTCAACAAGTGTTTCCCTTTGACGATAACATCGTCAGCCGTCCAGGACCGCGCCTGGTAGACGGCTTGGAAGCGCTGGCGCGGCTGCTGCACCCCGATCGTTTTCAATAAAAGGATGCTCATGCGAATCAAGACCGTCTCGGCTTTGTCCATTTGGAACGCCCAACCCTACCTTTTGAACGGCTTGGTTTTAGCAATGGCATTGCTGTTAAGCGTGGGAGTGGGATCGGTGTGGATTCCGCCGCAGACGATGGCGCGTTTACTGGCAAGTTTAGTCTTGCCGCTGGATTTATCGGATGTTCCACAGGCATACCAAACCATTGTGCATGGAGTGCGCCTGCCCCACGCCATTTTGATGACCTTGACCGGGGCAGCTTTGGCGAGCAGTGGCGCCGCTTATCAGGGATTATTTCGCAATCCCTTGGCAGACCCCTACTTAATCGGCGTCGCATCGGGGGCGGGCCTCGGGGCTGTTATCGCTCTAGCTGTGCATTGGCCTGCCACGCTGGGAGGGTGGTTGACTGTGCCGTTGGCTGCCTTCGCCGGCGCTTTGCTGACGGTCTATATCGTCTACCGCTTAGCCAAAGTCAACCAGTCTGTGCCGACCACCACTTTGATCCTCGCTGGAGTTGCCGTCAGCTCTTTTGCAACTGCCCTAACCTCGTTTATTATGCTGCGCTCGAGAGACGAACTGCATCGGGCTTTGGCATGGTTGTTGGGTGGCTCAACGATGAACGGCTGGACTCCAGTTTGGGCGGCCTTGCCCTACATTGTAATTGGCTTTTTTGTCCTCTGGTCTCTTTCACACACGCTAAACGTACTGCAATTTGGCGAAGAACAGGCTCATCAATTGGGCATCCCGGTCGAACGGGCGAAATTGATGTTAATTTTGGCCGCTTCTTTGACAACTGCTTCGGCGGTTTCATTTTCCGGGTTGATCGGTTTTATCGGGCTGATTGTCCCGCACACGGTGCGCCTTTTGTGGGGGCCCGATTATCAGCGGCTGTTGCCGCTCTCAGCCTTGGGCGGTGCCTGCGCCTTGCTGCTCGCTGACTTATTGGCTCGCGTCGCTTTGGCACCGCAAGTCTTACCTGTAGGAGTAGTGACTGCTTTGGCAGGCGCACCGTTTTTCTTGTGGATCTTAAGGCGCGCCAAGAGCGAATTGGTTTGGTAACGGGAGGGATGATTGAAAGTCGGAGCGACACTTTATTTAAACTCGATTGAGGTTGCTTATAACGGCAAGCCAGTTCTCAGGGATGTCAGCTTGCAAGTGCGGCCGGGGGAGATTTTGGCGCTGGTGGGCCCAAATGGAGCTGGTAAAACCACGCTCATCCGCACAGCGAGCGGCGTTCTAACCCCCAATCAAGGGGTAGTCAAGGTCAACGAGCAGGATTTGCGCCAGCTCACCCCTCTGGAGCGGGCACAACTGATGGCCGTTGTCCCCCAAGCCCGCCTATTGCCACCCACCTTCACCGTCTATCAGACGGTAATGTTTGGCCGCACCCCACATTTGGGTTGGTTGGGCTTCCCTAAAAAAGAAGATGAGCAAATCGTCCATCAGGTTCTCGTCCGCACTCACCTGCTTGACCTTGCCCACCGCCGCCTTGGCGACCTTTCCGGCGGAGAGCAACAGCGCGTCTTGTTAGCGCGCGCGTTAGCACAAAATACTCCCATCCTCTTGCTGGATGAACCCACTGCCCATTTGGACTTACACCACCAAGCTCTGATCCTAAAACTGGTGCAACAAACTGTTCAGGAGTGTGGATTGGCGGTTTTGCTTGCCATTCATGACCTGAATTTGGTTGCCTTGTACGCCGATCGGGTAGCCTTGTTGGTGGAGGGACATTTACAGCAAGAGGGTCCGCCGGAACAAGTTTTAACCAAAGCCGTAATCGAAGACGCTTATGGGGTAGAAGTGGAACTGCTCAGACATCCCCACTACTCCGCTCCATTTATCATCCCCCATTCAAACGGTTCAAAAGAAAGGATTGGCTATGTCGCGTAAAGGACGTCGCGGATTGGTGCTGGTTTTTACCGGCAACGGCAAGGGAAAAACAACCGCTGCTTTAGGAACCCTCTTTCGGGCATGGGGCAGAGATTTTCACGCCTGCGTGATTCAATTCCTCAAAGCAGAAACGGGGTCATGGGGTGAAGTAAAAGCTGCCCAACGCTTGGGCATCGAGTGGTATAAGACCGGCGATGGGTTTACTTGGACCTCGAAGGACATGGATGAAACCAAAGCCAAAGCCCTGCATGGCTGGGAGCTAGCTAAGCAGAAGATCGCTAGCGGCGAATATGACCTGATCATCTTGGATGAGTTCACGTATCTGCTTGCTTTCGGTTGGTTGGATAGCGCCGCTGTGATTGATTGGTTTCGCGAGCATAAACCGCCAGAAATGCATCTGATTATCACTGGGCGGGATGCACCACCGTTGTTGATTGAATACGCCGATTTGGTCACCGAAATGAAGGAGATGAAGCACCCTTTTGCTATCGGCGTAAAAGCACAAGCGGGGATTGAATTTTGAATAGGCGCGCTGCTGCAGGAAGGGCGCTTCTCTTTGGCTGGCTTTGCAAAGCAAAGCATTGTCCATGCAGGCAAGCAGATGTCTTTGCCTGCCGCTTTTCCATTAGAGAAACCTGCGCTCATTTGAGGACGAGTGTCCCAAATTTGATATTACACCCACACAAGGAGTGAACCAATGGAGCTCAACGATTTCATACAACGCATTCAACCCTTGGATGAAGGTATCATGGCACAAGCTCAGGCGCGGCAAAACCGACTGACCAAACCGCCTGGCAGCCTTGGCCGCCTCGAAGCGCTATCGATTCAGGTAGCTGGAATCACGGGACAGATGCTCCCGCAGGTCGGCCAAAAAGTGGTCTTTGTCATGGCAGGCGATCACGGTGTGACCGAAGAAGGCATCAGTGCCTATCCGAGTGAGGTGACGGCCCAGATGGTATTGAACTTTTTGCGCGGCGGCGCCGCCATCAACGTGCTGGCGCGCCATGTTGGGGCAAAGGTCGTTGTCGCAGATTTGGGAGTCAAGGGCGAGCTGGCAGCTCACAGCGGCTTAGTGTCCGCCAAGATAGCGGCGGGCACTCAAAACATGGCAAAAGGATCTGCCATGAGCCGTGACCAAGCGATTCAGGCGATTCAAAGGGGCATAGAACTCGCTGAAGCGGAAATTCGCGCTGGAGCGCAGATGCTTGCGACGGGTGATATGGGCATCGGCAACACCACTCCTTCGGCCGCCATCGCTGCAGCCTTGACCGGCAAAGCAGCCTCCGTGTGTGTCGGAAGGGGGACGGGAGTCGATGAAGAAGGTTTACAGCGCAAAATTGCGGTTGTTGAAAGGGCATTAGCAGTCAACCAACCCAACGCCGAGGATGGCTTGGATGTGTTGACAAAAGTAGGGGGCTTCGAAATCGGCGGCTTGGTTGGCGTCATATTGGCTGGGGCAGTGCATCGCCGCCCGGTCGTGGTAGATGGTTTTATTTCTACTGCCGCAGCCATGATCGCTGTCCGTCTGGCACCACTCGCTCGGCATTACCTAATTGCTTCACACCGCTCCAAAGAACAAGGCCATACAATCATGCTAGAATGGTTGAATCTGGAGCCGGTCTTTGATTTAGAAATGCGCCTTGGTGAGGGCACTGGTGCCGTGCTAGCGATGTCGGTCGTCGAGGCAGCGTGTAAGATTCTGGCTGAGATGGCAACTTTTGACGAGGCTGGCGTCTCCGATAAACTTTAAGGGGCTGCGGCATGGATCAAAACTCCCTTCCAGAAAGCCAGCGTTCACCAAACCCCATAAAGCAGAGGTGGTATGCCTTCTGGGCGGCGTTACAATTTCTGACTATCCTGCCTCCTTTTGTGCGCCGCCCCTTTACGGCGGCGGAAATGGGGATGTCTTTAGCCTTTTATCCGGTGGTGGGTTTGTTGATGGGTTTGAGCTTGGTGGCTTTTCACTGGGCTGCCCTACGCCTTTTTCCGTCCACCGTGAGCGCTGCCCTGACCCTAGCGGTGTGGGTTGTGCTGAGCGGGGCTTTGCACTTGGATGGTTTTTTGGATACCTGTGATGGCTTACTGGGGGGGTGGACGCCCGAAAAGCGATTGGAGATCATGCGCGACGAACATCATGGCGCGTATGCTTTGGCAGGTGGGGTTTTGTTGTTGCTCACCAAGTATAGCCTGCTCGCCACAGGTGGATTACCTGCTTTGGCGTTGTTGCTAGCTCCTGCCTACGGGCGCTGGGGGATAACGATTGCAGTGCTGGCATTTCCCTATCAGCGCCTGCAAGGAGTCGGGCGCGCCATAAAGGACGCGGCAACATGGCGAGAAGGCGTGTTCGCCACGCTCTGGGTGCTGATTGCCACCAGCTTTACTTTCTCCCTTGCGGCTTGGATAGCGCTGGTGGTGGTCTTGGTGGTGGTGTGGGGTGGGGCGCAGTTAGTCCTGCGCCTCATCCCCGGCCTCACCGGCGATGTTTACGGCGCCTTCAATGAACTTTCGGAATTGGCAGTCCTGGCGACTTTTGTAGCATGGAAAACCGCATAATCAAACCCTTCCCCTCGGTCGAAATCCTGCTCGGCTCAGAGAGTGTGCAGTTGGTAACCTCGAAAGTTTGGTTTGCGCTATCTTCAGCGCTTTTAGGGGCGGGGTTTACCGACTTTTGCTCTTTGTTCATTGCTCATGTGCATAAGGATTATGATCACCCGCAACCTTGGTTGCACCTGCAGGAAATGGCAATCGCTTGGCGCCTGCCGCAACCAACCATTGGGTTGATGACTGCCGCTTCTCTTGATCGAACGCAGGTGGTCGTGCTTTCCGAAGGGGAGCTACAAGTCTGTGCTTTGGTCACCGCTGGGGTCAGCAACGCTGCGTGCGCCGGTCTGACCCCACCAGTAACCCGGCGCAGCGCAGGCACGATCAATCTGGTCATCTTGGTCAACCATTCACTGACCCAAGCGGCGATGGTCAACGCGGTCATCACCCTCACCGAAGCTAAGAGCGATACCTTGAACCGCTTGGGAGTCAAAACGCTTGAAGGGGAGATCGCCAGCGGCACCTCTACCGACACGGTCGTCATCGCTCACAATGGCGAAGGAGAGCCTTTACCCTATGCGGGACCGGCGACGGCTGTGGGGTGGTTAATGGCAAAAGCAGTGCGTACCGCCCTGAATAAGGTGCTTCGATGAAAGGCGCTGAACCACTCGTCCCCTGGCTCGCATTGGTGTTGGATGAGTGGTTGGGTGACCCACCCAATCGCTGGCATCCGGTTGCGTGGCTGGGGTCTGGTATCGCCAAAGTAGAACACTGGCTCAGGCGCGCCGAGACAAAAGGGGATTTTTGGGCAGGGGTGTGGGTGTGCTTGGGTGGCGCTCTAATGGTGGGCAGCTTTGCAAACCTGCTTGCGAAAACTTTACGCAAACTTCCTTTCCCTTGGTCTCTTTTAGGGGAAGCAGTTTTGCTCAAGCTGAGCCTCGCGCAGCGAGGACTAGGTCAAGCTGCTCTCAAGGTAGAAGGGGCATTGAGCGTTTCTGACCTGCCCCAAGCGCGGCAACAGTTGGCTTGGTATTTGGTTAGCCGTGAAACGACCGATCTTGATGAAGGGCAAGTGGCTGGAGCCACGATCGAGTCGGTGGCGGAAAACACTTCCGATGGCATCCTTGCCCCGCTTTGGTATTATGCGTGGGGAGGATTACCGCTGGTATGGATCTACCGTTTTGTGAATACCCTCGACTCCATGTGGGGTTACCGCAATGAGCGCTACGAGTGGTTAGGGAAGGCAGCCGCTCGTCTGGATGACCTGTTGAATTGGTTACCTGCCCGCCTGACGGCTTTATCGCTCATTGCGGCAGCAGCGTTGCAAGGGGAAGACTGGCGCCAGGCTTTCGCTATCTTGAAGCGGGACGCTCGCACCACTGCCAGCCCAAACGCAGGTTATCCGATGAGCGCCATGGCAGGTGCTTTGGGGGTCGAATTGGAGAAGGTTGGTCATTATCGCTTGGGCAAAGGTTTGCCAGCGCCGCAGGGTAAGGATATCCGCCGCGCTGTACGGTTGATGCAGACCGCCGTGGTGCTCGGCGCAGCAGCGCTCTCGCTCCTTTCGCTGGCGAGGTGGGGGAATAAAGCTGGCAACGCGCAAAGAAAACGGTGAGGCAGCAAGCCAGCGGCTCTCAATCAAGATGGAAAAGCGCTTTGTCTCGATCAAGTCTTTGCTGGTGTGTTAACATCCTTTGCCGAAACTTCCCCGCCATCGATTGCTGCTCGATTTCACCTTAGAAAAGCGCCTTTCGACAGGTAAAATAGTGGTCATGGAGGTTGAACATTGGGAAAATTGACCCTATTGCTCGGCGGGGCGCGCAGCGGCAAATCCAACTTCGCCCAAGCGCTGGCAAAAACTCTGAGTGATGCGGTGATCTACATTGCAACCGCCCAACCTTTGGATGAAGAAATGGCTGAGCGGGTAGCAAAACATCGCAATGAACGTCCTGCCCATTGGAAAACTTTGGAGCTCAGCCATGCCGTAGCTCAAAGCTATCGCGAAAGTGGTTTACAAGGGGCAGTGGTCATCTTAGATTGCTTGACTTTATTGGTCAGCAATGTGATTCTAGCGGAATGCACCCCGGAGGAAGTGGACGCAGGAAGAGCGTTGGCAGCGGTGGAGAGGGAAATCGCGGCTTTGTACGAGGTGATTGAAGCCGACTCGGCGCAATGGATCGTGGTCTCCAACGAAGTAGGAATGGGCTTAGTGCCGCCCTATCCCCTTGGGCGCGTCTATCGTGATGCCCTTGGAATTGCCAATCAACGGCTAGCATCCCTCGCAGAAGAGGTCTTCTTGATGATTGCTGGCATCCCCTTACCCTTGCATCCTTACCGGCGAGGATTGCCCAGCCACTCTGCTCCTTCAGAGTGACGCTTTTCTTGTGTCCTATGGAACGCCCCCGTGTCATGTCGAACGATGGGAAAGCTACGAGAGCAACTTTTGCTCGGTCCCAGCGCTCAAAACATTGCCAGTCGTGCTGTTCTTTCAGCCAGATTACGGATCGAAAGTCGCTCTTTTCCGCGCAGATAGGTTTCCAAGGTGTCATGCAGCGGCTCAGACCATTTGGCAGGTGTTCCGTGCATGATTCCCAGCACGGTACCGACCAAACCCGCATTGCAATCCACATCCAAACCAGCATAGGCTAACCAGCGAAAGGCGGCACTCATGTCCCCATTGCAGTGCCATAGAGCAAACAAATCGGCCGCCAAATTAGGATAGGCGTGAATCCAGTTGTACTCTTCAAAGCGGGCATCTAGCATCTGCCAGGCATCCCTAGGGTCTGGAACAGAAGCGAGGGTGTCTAACACTTCGCGGGCAACAGCCACATATTCACTGATTCGGGGCAGGTAGGTCAATGCTTCTTCCACCAAGCTGTGCAGATCGTTTCTCACAAATGCTAAGGCAGTCAGCACAGCAGCATACATACCGCCATAAACGCCGTTGGCAGCGTGAGAAACGCATCCATCCAGAAAAGCAAGCCGGGCAGCTTCCAGTGGCCAACCGGGGGAGACCATCCCGCACACCATCCCGCGCATTTGCGCCCCGATCCAATCGTTATAGGGGTTACGAAAAGTACCCGATAGGGGTGGCATCATGCCTTGACTCAGGTTATTCAAGGCTACCCACTCCGCCGACCAGCCGAAAGGAATTTGGCGCAACCACTCCAGACCAATATCCATTGAAGTCAGACTGCGCCCCTGTCTCTCAAACACATCTAAAAAAACCAATTCATAGACCACATCGTCGTTAATCGTTTCAGGTTCGGTCAGGTAATCGTCTATGACCCCATAAACCTTTTCAATTTGGCTGGAATGATATCCCTCGATAGTCGTGCCAAAACTGCCTCCCGCTAGCTGCCCTAGCCAACCATGTAAAATTCTCTCGAACAAGTCTTGTTGAGGGTTCATTTCGGGTTGAGTAGATGGATTTTTCATGTCGGAGAGAACACTTTGCCAATCCATTGGGTGTTGAAATTGCCAGTAAGGATGAGTGGGAATCCGGGGAGCATCGTGCAATGCGCTCAACAATCGCGCCGTATGGGCGCGCAGATCACTGCGGCGCTCATCAGCAGCCAATTGTAAGCCTTCAGGGATCAAGGCTTCTGCCTCTGTGACATCAAAGCCTTGGTTGTAGC
>CAKZNJ010000218.1 GCA_937129505.1 uncultured Anaerolineae bacterium
AGACATTGGTACGCCAAATGGATCACCAAATCGGCGGCTCAAGCGAAGAGACGAAGCTACAGAGGCAAGGCAGCTCTTCGCCCACCCCCCAACCCGCCGAGGGCGCGAAAGCGACTGAGTCACCCCCTCAGGAGAACGAAACAGCAAGCCTTGCTTCGGAGAAGCGCGCCGAGAACATCACCCCTGTATGGCAAGCTTCTCCCTCTGCTGAGGTTGCCCAGCTTGATGCTCAAACGATCTATCGCCAGATTGGGGCAGAATTGCGCAGCATTCGTCAGCATCTGGGCTTGAGCGTTGAGGAAGTCGAACGCCAAACGCACTTGCGCACCCACCACATCCGCATCATGGAAGAGGGGAACTTTGACCGTTTGGCTTCTCCCGTGCAGGGGCGAGGTTTGTTGCAGATCTACGCTTCCTTTTTAGGGTTGAATACCGAAACAGTTCTACTGCGCTATGCCGATGCCTTGCAAGCCCAGTTGGCTGCTCGTCAGGGTAACCGCCCGCTGAAACGGCTTGGCGGGCCAAAGTACACAGGCGGTAAATCGTACAGTTGGCTGTGGTCGGCGGAATTTTTGATCATGGTTTTGCTTTCGCTCGGCACTCTCGCCTTCGTTGTCTGGGGTCTTTCCAATGTGATGCGTACCCGCGCTAGCATGCCTCCCACCCCTACACCGTTTTCTGTTGCCGAAGCCTTGCTTGCCATTGAGGAAGAAGCGCTGGCTACCGCTACCGAGGTGCCGCCAACCCCTACAGCGACCCTTATCTTGCAGGCAAACGTTGCAAACGAGGCTGGAGAGGAGCAAATTGCCCTAACCGAGACTCCCGCTCTGCCACCTGCCGGCAACGTCAAAGTGGTCATCTCTGCCCAGCAACGGGCATGGTTGCGGGTGTTGGTGGACGGAAAGCAGTTATACAATGGGCGCATTGCCCCAGGCGGAGTCTTCGAATATAACGGCGAGGAGAAAATCGAGATCCAAAGCGGGAATGCCGCTGCCCTGCGAGTGATCTTCAACCAGCAAGACCTGGGCATTTTGGGTGGCGTTGGCGAGGTGATCACCCGCGTCTTCACCCTGCAAGGGATGCTTGAGCCAACCCCCACCATTACGCCGACCGCAACGCGCACGCCGCGCCCCAGCCCTACTCCCCGCCCGACAATGACCTTGCGTCCCACCCGCACTCCCCTGCCAACTGCTACTGTCGCTCCCCAATCCCAACCATAAAAGGAGACCCATGCCAGCCATTCGACCGAACACCTACCACCTGATCTCTCTCGGCTGCGCAAAGAATACTGTTGATTCTGAATCAATGGCGCAACTGCTCGATCAAGACGGATTCGCTCCCGCCGCCGATCCCAGCCGCGCTGAAATTTTATTGGTCAACACCTGTGGTTTTATCGAACCTGCACGGCAGGAATCCCTTCGTACCTTGCGCGACCTCGCCAAACGCAAGCGCAAAGGGCAATGGTTGATCGCCGCCGGCTGTCTGACCCAGCGTTATGGCGAAGAGGTCGCCCAACAGGTGGCGGGTTTGGACGGCATATTGGGGACAAGGCGATGGATGGACATTGTCCAGTTGGTGCGCCAACTGCGCGGCGACACTCAACATCCCCCTCACACCCCGCGGCAAGGGGTCGCTGCCTTGGATAGCCCTGCTGTTTCTATAGCAACCGAGCCGCCAACCGTCCTGCGCGCTGCTGTCCAAGGCGCTAGCGCCTACCTCAAAATCGCAGATGGCTGCCGCCGGCCATGCGCTTTTTGCGCCATTCCGCTGATTAAAGGGACAGCGATCAGCCGTCCCATGCCGGTGTTAGTCGAGGAAGCGCGTCGATTGGCAGAGCGAGGCGTGAAGGAATTGGTCTTGATTGCCCAAGACACCACGGATTACGGTTCCGATCTCGGTATGAAGGACGGTTTGGCGCAGTTGCTGCAAGCGCTTGTCGAGCAAGTCCCCCAAATCCCGTGGATTCGTTTGCTCTATGCCTATCCAGGCGCCGTCAGCGACCGCCTCATCGAGGTCATGGCGAGCCATGAGCAGATCTTGCCCTACCTGGATATGCCCCTCCAACATGCTCACCCCGCTGTCTTACGGGCGATGCGCCGACCCGCCAATATCGATTGGGTCTATCGCACCGTGGAGAAGATGCGCCGGCAAATGCCCGCATTGACCCTGAGGACAACGTTCATCGTTGGCTACCCTGGAGAGGGGGAACGAGAGTTTCAAACCCTGTTAGATTTCGTCCAAGAAGTGCGTTTCGACCATATCGGGGTTTTCCCCTTCTCTTTCGAGCGCGGCACCGCCAGTGAGGCGTTAGGTGATCCTGTCCCTGCCGAGGTCAAACAGGAACGCTGGGAGCGCTTGATGGCAGTCCAGCAGCAAATCTCGTTGCAAATTCACCAA
>CAKZNJ010000219.1 GCA_937129505.1 uncultured Anaerolineae bacterium
CACCCCATTTGGAGTCTCACCGCCAATGATGTAGATCTTATCATCCACCGCCGCGTATGCCATCGACTTTTTCGGTTCGGGCATTTGAGTAACTAACTCCCAGCGTACTGGCTCAGGAGTAGGGGTGATAACAATCTCTACGATTGTCGGATTATTGCGGCTAGACAGATTGACCAATAGAATGACCAGCAGGATCATCGCCGCAAACCCTCCAACACCAATGAACCCAAGGATCAACGGTGAAAAGACAAGCTTAGAAACACCCCTTGAACGTTCTTGCTCATCCTCTTCAATCGCCTCAACAGCACCCTGGGATCCACTAGCTACCCATCCCTGTCTAACGGCATACATCGCTGCTTCGGTGCGCGAAACCACCCCGATCTTGGCAAAGATATTCTTAAGGTGAACTTTCACTGTGTTCGGGCTAATACTTAACTGGTAAGCGATCTCTTTATTTGACAATCCCGTTGCAACCAGTTTGAGGATTTCAATTTCGCGTTCACTTAACTCGTAGGATTCGCTCATATTCCTGCGTTTTATACTGCCGCTAAAACTTTTTGATAATCAATGCATCCCAACCAATCATCCAAGCTGCTCAGCAATTTGTTCATAACAAATTGAGTTGCATTCTGGAAGAAAGATAGATCGCCATACGCTTCACCGCCCTCTAAGCTTACTAAATCACTCACACCTCTTAGGATGAAAAGAGGGACGCCGTTCTTCTCTGCCACAAAAGCAATCGCCGCCGACTCCCAATCACAAACTCGTGCGTCATACTTTTCGACCAAGGCAGGAATATCTTTTGATAAAAGGTCCCGATCCGCAGACAAAATCGTCAACTTTGTCACCTCAATAGGATACGGTTCATTCAGAAAGCTTAAATCAAGGTTGGTCGTGTAGTACTGATAAATATCCTCGCTGCTATCCATCATCTCAATCAAATCGTAAACCATCGTTCTTTCGGCTAATACAACTTGGTTTCGTGCGACTCGCCCTTTGATGCCACCGCAAGTACCCAAGTTTAAGAGAATGCATGGACGATAGCTATCAATGACATATTGGGTCGACCCTGCAGCCGAAATTTTACCCCAACCACCTTGAAAAAAGATTACCTCTTCTGGATAATTTGGTTTGTTGAAATGGCGGACAAAGTACTCCCCGTACGGAGAAATTTGAAGGTTTAGGGGGCAGTAGAAATCTTTAACTGCAGCCCATTCGGCATCAGCAGAGATCAAGACAACCACCGGTCTGATGATCGATCCCATTCGGGCTTAATTCATCTCCAATAAACTCAAGATTCGTTCGAATTCCACAACCATTGGATGGGGATATCTTTGTTTATAGATCTCAAGGAGTGAACGGAAATACCATAAACTGCCCGCTTTTCCTCCCTGAAATCGATCCCATATTTGTTCACCGACCTCTTGAAAATCCATGTAAATCGTTCGTAAGTTATGTACTTTGTCCGCCAGAGAAACCAACAGAACATCCTCATTCGCAGAGAATAGATGTTTGATGTATCCCTCTTTACGCTCCCTCCACGGTGGTTTCGGAAACTTCAATGTATCTGAGCAACCTTCTACGATCTGCCGCACCCGTTTACCAAATAACGTCTCAATTTCCTCTAAACGGCGATTGCCTCCCTGATCCTCAGCGACATCATGCAAAAGCGCTGCTATGGATTGATCTTCGTCTCCTCCACCCTCCATAACCAGAGCAGCACATGAGATTAAGTGAGAAAAGTATGGAATTTGACTCCCCTTTCGGTATTGTTGACGGTGAGCTTGGAAAGCATACAGCAAAGCTTGTTCAAAACGCGCAGTTAGATTCATTTATGCGAGAATTTCGTAATCTAAGGTTACGGGG
>CAKZNJ010000220.1 GCA_937129505.1 uncultured Anaerolineae bacterium
CGGTCTGGATCCGAATTGGCGTAGCACTCGATGCTGAATCGAGTGGCGCGACGAACAGGAGGTTTACTTCTTATGATCGCTCGCCAGTGACAGGGTTAGACTATGCGATCAATCGGCATTATGATCCACTGCAAGGCCGTTTCACCCAAGTTGATCCGATTGGGATGGACTCGGTTGACTTGACCGATCCACAGACGTTGAATCTGTATGCCTACTGCGCGAATGATCCGATCAATCAGATTGATCCAGATGGCTTGTTCTTCAAGAAGCTGTTTCGCTGGATTGGCAAGGCATTGAAATGGGCAGCAGTAGGTTTGTTGGTGGCGGCGGCTGTGGCGACGACGTTGATCGTGGCGGCGCCGGTTGGGTCGGTGTTGTGGAAGGTTTGGGCATGGTTGTTGGTCAAGGCGTTGCCGGTGGCGGCGAAGTATCTAGGGTATGTAGGTGTAGGGATGCCTGTTGGGATTGGGTTAGGGACTCCTCCTTGGAATCCGCAAGCGGGAGGCTACGGGTTTGGTTTACAGGATCAAGCTGGGGTGCCACCTGGGTATGAGTACAAGGATGGGGTATTGAGGAGAGCAGGTGGTGGAGCGGTTTTGCAAGAGACGGTGAATGTTGTCGAGCGACTGCCGTGGTACAGACGGGGCATCTTTGGTGTGCTTGGAGACTTCAGCACAGCGTTTGCTGATGAGATCACATTTGGCTTTACCAGATGGTGGGAAGGGAGAGAACGAGAGGCTAATGAAAATTCTGCTGCTTATAGAGCTGGTAGCTGGGCTGGTTATGCAGCAGGTTTCATCCTTCCTGGCCCAGGGAAGTTGAAAGTTCTTGCTAAAGGGGAGAAATTCTTTGCTGGATTTAAGACTGGTTACGGGCATTCTGTTAGGCAGATCGGTAGATTCACAGAATTCAGTGTTAATGTGCCCGGGCGGGTGCCTGGCAGCTATACACGTTGGGTGAAGGTGCTGAATGAGCATGGGCGAACGATTCGCCTTTACCATGATACTTTTGATCCAGCGCAAAGGTTTGTTCACCGTAGTATTAAAGTTCCTGGTCCACCTCGTCATATGCGTTGAAAAGTATCCATGAATTACTTTGTATCACGGGAAAATCTATTAGATAGAATTTCCAAAGCTGCTGATAGCGAAGAAGATTTCCTCGCTTTACGGGATTTCATTTTCGACTATTATGCGGCAGAGGATAACTATGTTTTTGAATCTGAAGAGCTTGAAAAGATTTTCGCCGTGCTATTGCCTTATTTGCACTTTGAAGAGACATTTGGAGACCGCCAACGTACACGGCGCTTAAAGCGACTTGAAATGGCTCTAAAAGAGGAATTTACGCCAGAATCTGCGGTCCTTGCTCTTGAGTATGAGCGGATTTCATCGTTATTGAGGAAGCTTGAAACAGAAAAGATATCCGACTTTGTGTTCAAAGCACAATTGCGTAAGCTTTCTCCTCTGGACATTAATTGGAGAAAAGTGCTTGAGCTATACAAATCCCACCCTGAATTGTATGACGAATAAGCCAACTCTCATCTCGGCTGTTCTGCTGGCTGCCAAGTAGACCTAATTTTGAGCCATATTTATCAAGCAACAGGCACATTGGGGAAGTTATGACACGGCAATGAATCGGATCAACAGTGCGGGCTGGGAGTATGATGCGGCAGGCGATCAGACGCGGGTTCAAGTCTCAGGCGGTAGTTGGCAGCGGTTGGAGTACGATGCGGCAGGAAGATTGGTGCGTGTCAGGGATGATAATGGAAGCGTGCTGGCAAGCTAAACGTCTGGCGCGACGAACGAG
>CAKZNJ010000221.1 GCA_937129505.1 uncultured Anaerolineae bacterium
AACTGAACCGCCCCGAACAAGGCGCAGGCAAAGAGCGTCTGCGATCTGCACTCGGGGCTTTGTCATCGCTTTTGACCCACGGACGGCAAGTTTAATCAGGCTTCTCGTCGGGGCGTCTTTGTCACAGAGGAGGGAACATGACAAGACGCCTCGTTGGGATGATTAGCATTGCTTTTTGCGTATTTAACCTGCTCAACCTTGGGTTACCGCACCAGACAAAAATCTCTCAGGCGAAAGAGGCCAGTTATGAGGTCTACTTACCATTGGTCATCGGTGCCGCAGAGGCTGGTGGCTTACCCGCTAATCAACCATCTCCAACACCCACACCAACGCCCACACCGCAACCAACCTTCCCCACCTTAGAAGAATTCATCTCCCAAATCGCCAGTGGTCAGAGTTCCGACTGGCGAGGGTTCTACGCTGAGAATTTATTTACCGCCCGCATCATCCAACAACCCCCCAACAACTACAGCTTCATTTCTTGGGAAGCCGATGTCCTAACCCAGTATATGCTCGCCGAAGACGATATCGTCGGCTTGCTCGCTCACAACACGCACGCCGGCAAATATTATTTCCTCCTGAATATAGGGGATCAATTTTATCTAGAAGTCATCTCATAAATCTGTGAAATGATGTATACTACGCTCATCACGATGATTGAGGTGAGCGATGGACCTGACAGACGAGCAGTGGGCCGTACTGGAACCGCTTTTGCCAGAGGAGGAACGCACCCCACCGCGCAAGCGGGGACGCCCGTGGAAAGACCCGCGGCAGGTACTGAACGCCGTCCTCTGGATTTTGCGGACCGGTGCACCTTGGAAAGACTTGCCAGAGCGATATCCACCGTACCAGACCTGCCACCGCCGGTTCCAGCGCTGGGCCCGCGAGGGGGTGATGGAAACCATCTTGCAGGCGTTGGCCCGGGATCTCAAGGAACGCGGCGGTCTGGATGTCAAAGAGTGTTTCATCGATGGCACCTTTGTGGTGGCAAAAAAGGGGGCGATGGGGTGGGAAAGACCAAGCGGGGCAAAGGTACGAAGCTCATGGCAGTGGCGGACCGCGCTGGTCTTCCAATCGCCGTACGCGTCACAAGTGCTAGCCCGCATGAAGTGACCCTGGCCGAGCCTACCCTGGCGGTGTGCTTTGCCCCGCAGCTGCCCGAGAAGCTGATCGCAGACCGGGCCTATGACAGTGACCCGCTGGATGCGCGCCTGGCGGAGCGGGGCATCGAGCTGATCGCGCCCCATCGGCGCAACCGGCGCAAGCCTCGTACCCAGGATGGCCGCAAACTGCGGCGTTACAAGCGGCGCTGGAAGGTCGAGCGCCTGTTTGCCTGGTTGGGCAACTTCAGACGGCTGGTGGTTCGCTACGAGCGTCATCTCGTGAACTACCTCGGCTTCGTGCAGCTTGGCTGCATCATCGTCTTGCTCAGACATTATTTATGAGATGACTTCTCGTTGCTGATAACAAACTCACTCAGCTCTACCAAGTGAAGCAGATTGATCGCTATCAAGCCTTACAACCCAGCAGCAACACCAGCGATTATAAAAACCTAGCAACGGGTGAAATTCTGACCACTGCTCAAATCTTCGCCCGCTATTACATGGGAGAAACTCACGTGACCTTACAGACCTGCATCGCCAACAACGGCCTGGCAAACTGGGGGCGGTTGTTCATTGTTGCGCTACCGGTTGAGTGAAGTTTACCGCAGTGCGTTAGATTGTCTCCGTTTCCAAGGCTTTGTCTGCAGAGGAAATCACGCATACATTCAAGTGAAGTGAGACAGCCTTCACCTTCGTCAAAGCAATTGAGAGAAAAACCTTTTCTTGAAATGCTCTTATCGTGTCCTGTTAGACATCCGCTCCAGCTGTCTTTTCGAACGAAGCTACCTTCTGTGACATTTCGAGGTGGAGACAAGACGCTTATGCGTCACTTGATGAGGGAATGACATAAATAGCGGTAAAGCTCAAAGCAGGCAAGTTCTTCTCGGATTGGATTTTGCTTTGCTCCAACAGACCCACCCTATTCTGTTCTGAGTATCCAGCGGGAAGATCACTCGCCCACTCGACCTGTACCCTAACCTCCGGACCCTCCCCCACGACAGGGAGAGGGGGGCAAGCTTCCTTCCCCCTATGGGGGAAGGGCAGGGGATGAGGGCTGTGACGAGGGAATAACATAAATTTCGCTCACGCTCCAACGCAATAACACCTTTCCCGGATCATGACATGCGTCCTTTATGGACAACTAAAAAGAACAGCATCTCGCAGCGCCAGTCGCTGCGAGATGCCGAATGACACCGGGCGAGAGTCAACCCTATGGGGTGTTATTCAACACCAACGGCAGATAAATAATATACGAAGGACCTGTGGGCGGCAGCTCAACAACCGTTGTCGTTGCCGTGCCTTGATTGTTAGTCGAGTTGGGATCGTCCATCGTGTCAGACAATCTCACCGTTGCCGTAGCGGTGATTGATCCACCTTCGGAAGGCGCAGTCACCTCCACTGTAACCTGCGCGCTCTGTCCACTAGGTAAAGCCGCACGCGTGCAAGTCACCACTCTGCCACTCTGCGAGCACGACCACCCCGTCCCACTGGCGCTCTGATAGACCACACCCGTCGGTAGTTGGACGCTCAGACTTACACCTTGGGCAAGGTGCGGTCCTGCATTGCTGACCGTCACTGTGTAGCTCAATGGATCGCCTGCCGTCACCGGATCAGGATTATCAGCCACGGTGACCTCTAGGTCCGCTTGTTGCTTGAGGACATCAAAGGCAGCTCCTTCGGTCAAGATGAAATCGCCGCTGGAACCCAGTCCAAAGGCCTTGAGGGTGTATCCTTCTCCTGCCTTGTTAATATATAGCCCACTGAAGGTAGCAATTCCATTTATAGCCTTTTTGTAATACGGGCCGGGCAAGAGCATTCCACCAACAGGATTGTTTGCAATGTCGATAAAGACAAAATTGTCAAAGGTGATCGCCAGGTTCCCTTCATCGTCTTCAGCCCGCACAATGGGTTGTTGAGCAAAGGGAATGTTTTCAAAGGCACTATTGGGATACTGGTTAAAGACCAACTTCGTTGCTAAATTGGTGCACTTTGCGGCGTCGGCTGCAGGTTGAAAGCCAAGAACCTGAGGCTTTGTATCTGTGCCATCGCACAACCAAGGCTTGTATTCTATATTATTACTCGAGATTGGTTGTCCATTCCCTTTCGGATTGCTGGACACCGCAGGGCCTTTGTTGCCACTCCACCAATTCCGCTGCGCTTGGATAGAATTGCCGCTGTACCACTTAACCGCCTCTTTGTTATTCTGAAAAGCATTTTCTACTACGCTAAAGGA
>CAKZNJ010000222.1 GCA_937129505.1 uncultured Anaerolineae bacterium
AGGGTACACGCCGACCTAACGGCGTGCGCGTCCGATCGGAGACTTGTCCCATCAAAGGGTCGTTGATCATATTCCAAATGCCGTAAAGCGTCCAGACTGTGCCGGCAATGGCTGCATTGAGACCGAGGATGTCAATATAGAAAAATTGAACACGATTGCCCAGAACTTGATAGGCAACGGTGTTGGCAAAGTTGCCAAATGAAAAGGTGAAAAATTTCAATTTGCGGTTCATCGCAGCTCCTCCTTAATACGATTAGTGATAAAGTTGATTGAAAAATTCGACTAAGAATTGGGATTGCACGTCATCTGGCATTGCTTCAAGAAGGGTGTTGACCAATGCCATCTCCTTTGGCAGATTGCCATCTGTCATTCCTACCATGGCGGCTGCTTTTTCAAATAGCTGGGAATCTCGGTATTCGATTAGTTTCTTCAATTCAGCAATCAAAGGTTCGCTATTGAGTGGGGGCTTCAAGCTTACTTCCTCTACACTTTGGCGCAATGCGTGGAGAAATTCCTCAACCCGTTTGATGTTTCCATAATTGACCGAGATATGGATATTCCTCGGCGCGCCCGGTTTGGCGAACTGAGGCTGTACCGTCCAGCCTTTTTGAGCCATGGCATCCACCACTTGAAATAGATTGACCCGCGGCGAAGTGAAGGCGAATAGACACATATCGGGTTTTCCCATTACTTGGAGTCCTTCGATCGCTTGGACACCAGCGATCATGCGGGCAGTGGCATCTTGGACAGCCGAGACAATCTTCCAATAACCTTCTTGACCGAGAAAGTTGAGCACTGCCCAAGCGCCGGCTGCGGGACCGCCGCTTTTGGTGCTGAGAATGGTTGGATTGATCAAGGTGTAACAGGTTGTGCGGGTAGAGGTGAAAATTTGAAAGCGACGCAATTCAGCCGTGCGATACATCACTACAGAAGCCTGTTTGGGGCAGTAACCGAACTTATGCAGATCGGTTGAGATTGAGGTCACACCCGGCACAGTCCAATCAAAGGGAGGAACATCATAGCCCAACTGGCGCATAAAGGATAGATGAATTCCGCCCACACAGGCATCTACATGGCAGAGCAAGTCGTGTTCCTGTGCCAATGCTGCAATTTCGGGAATAGGGTCAACAACACCCTGTGAATAGGCGGGTGCGGAGCCAACCAGCAGAATCGTGTTGGGAGTGATGGCTTTGCGCATCGCTTCCACATCAGCTCGAAAGGTGTTCGGGTCAAAAGGTGTCATGACCACTTTCAAGCCGAAATATTGAGCGGCTTTGTGAAAGGCATGGTGAGCGGTTTGGCAAATCACCATCTCTGGTTCTTTGATCTGGGGTTTGTGAAATCGGGCGTAATCACGGGCAGTTTTGACGGCGAGCAAGATGCTCTCAGTGCCACCGGTGGTCAAATTGCCGACCACATGTTCATCTCCCCTGAGCAGGTTAATCACCATGCGAACCACATCATTCTCTAGCTTTAGGACACTTGGGAACGCAGTTGGGTCTAAGCCGTTTTCAACCAAGTAGGTCATAAAGGCTTGACGGCCGATCTCCATTGCTGCCTCACCGGGATCGTAAACATAGGCATACATGCGGCCGTCTTTCCAGTTCATATCGTACGTTTTGACTAAGTTGAGAAAATCAAAGATTTGTTCGGGGGGTAATCCTTTTTCAGGTATTTGCATGGATGGACCTCCTTAGTAAAGAAATAAAACAATGGACGATGAAGTTTAGTCCAATGCTATAAAAAGGCTCTGCCTTGGCCGCGATAGGTCGGCACACAATCCACAATTTTGTTACCCTTGATTAAGCACAACTCATTGAACCGTTCACATAATTCACCAGCTTTGGCATGTTGGAAGAAAACGGGATCACCCAATTTCAGAGGGGGACAATCGCGCGGCAAGAGCAGCGGTGTTTGTACTTCACCAGCTCCTTCCAGTGAAATAAGGCGGAGTCCGCGAGGTAGGACGGGGCGGGGCAGTTTGTCCTTACCACTTTGTCCGGAGGCAACATAGCCGCCACCCTGACAAGTGAGAATGTGCGGCGTGGGGCGACGCACAATCTGAAGGGCGAAAAAAGCAGCCGGTCGGTAACATACCTCTTGGTAGTGTTGAAATAAGGCGGAGCAGTAAAATCCTGAACCAATGGTGACCTCTGTGACGCTCGGATCAGCAAGGGTAGAGACCAAACTGCCAGAGCCGCCGCCGTTGACAATTTCTAGCTCTGCGCCGGCTGCTTGCAGAGCGTTAACCACTGCCTGGCGCCGTTTGCGCAGGTCTCGGATAGATAGGGATTTCACAACACGCATCAGGGCATTGTGAAGGGGTTTGCTGGGCAGGGCGTCGTTGACTCCCGCGATGTGTCCTTCGTAGCCCATCAGAGCGTTGAGGCGCACATTGGGCAGGGCGCGCATCCCTTCCCAAAAAGCGAGGGCTTGTTGGGGTGTGCGG
>CAKZNJ010000223.1 GCA_937129505.1 uncultured Anaerolineae bacterium
AATCTCTGTCGTGACTGGAGTCCACCTGCATGATTATGGATGCACGCTAAAGGCGTACCGCCGCGAAGTGCTAACCGGTTTTCGGTTGTATGGCGAAATGCACCGCTTTATCCCCGCTTACGCAAGCAGTGTAGGCGCAAGGATTATTGAGATTCCCGTTCGCCATCATCCGCGAAAGTATGGCAAACCCAAATACGGCTTGGGACGCACTCTTAAGGTTATCTTAGACTTGTTCACGGTAAAATTCCTGATGAGTTACGCCCAAAAGCCGATTTACGTATTTGGCGGAACGGGAATTGTGCTGATGTCCCTCAGCGTCCTGACGGTGACGGCTTTGGTCATCAGGCGGCTGACAATCGGTGAACATCTGATCCGATCGCCTTTGCTTTTGCTGAGCGTGATGTTCTTTATCATGGGCTTCCAATCCTTGCTGATGGGACTGCAAGCCGAAGTGCTAAACCGAACATATCACGAATCGCAACATAAACCCATTTACACCATCCGCAGCATCTATCGCAACGGTAAAGAGGAGAAGGTGTGACAGATCTGCCCCAAGAACCAGGTCGCCGACAGATCTGGCTACGCTGGAGCGGCACTCTGCTCGCTTTGGTGCTATTGGCCCTTCTGCTTCACCGTCAGGGCTGGCGCGAAATCGGCAGCGTCCTTGGCAATATTCCCTTTTGGCACCTTATCTTAGCGTTGGGACTTATGTTCATCTCGCGTTTTACAGTAGCCCTGCGTTGGCATGTCTTGTTGCGTGCGGCAGCCGTCCCAATCCCCCTGCGCGATACCCTGCGCCTAACATTTGGCGGTCTATTTGCCTCGAATTATCTCCCCACCACCATTGGTGGAGATGTGTTTCGCCTCGCAGGGGCGTTGCGATTAAAACTGGATGCCGCCGTCAGCGCAGCTTCGTTAGTGGCAGATCGGCTGGTCGGTATGGCCGGTATGGCAATGGCTTTACCTTTCGGCATTCCAGCCCTGTTGCCCCTACAAAAACTGCTTTTTCCAACTACAGCTACGCTGCCCGCTTTAGCCGGCATTCTCGAACGGATCGGGTTGAATTCAATCCAGCGCCGAGTGGTCAGTTTCAGCCGGCGTATCGTCCAAACGCTAGGATATTGGCTAAGGCAGCCACACTCTTTAGCCCTTGCCCTTTTCTGGACCTGGGTTCACATGCTTTGTCTCTTTACCTGCATTGCCCTGTTTTTAGGAGAAATGGGCGAGAGTCTTTCTTTCTGGTCTATCGCTGGCCTTTGGAGTATGGTCTACTTCGTCACCTTGTTGCCTATATCCGTTAACGGTTATGGCTTGCAAGAGATCGCCATGACGCTTATTTTTACCCAAGGGGGAGGGATTTCCGAACAAAGCAGTTTAGCTGTTGCCTTGCTGATTCGATTATTAACCATGATAGCAAGCTTGCCGGGGGCATTCTGCCTTCCTTCACTTTTGAGTGGCGAGACTTAAACCCCTGGAGGGCAGGGTCAGCTTTACGCTAATCCCACCGCCTCTAGGCGTTCATTTGCTGCGAGAAACTATGTTATAATTCAACAACTGAATTTTGGAAGATAAGCAGATGAACAACGAAACTCAGCCCGATCCCGCGAGGGACATCCTTCTTCTCGAAAAAATCGAAGACGACCCTGATGTAACCCAAGCCTCCCTAGCCGATCTGCTCGGTGTAGCCGTTGGCACGGTCAACTGGCATTTACGTCGCCTGATCGAGAAGGGCTATGTCAAGGTCAAACGAGCCCAACGCCGCAAACTGCGCTACATCATAACCCCCGAAGGAATAGCCTTTCGCGCCCGTTTGACGATCAACTACATCGAGCAGTCTATGCGCCTCTATCGACGGACCCGCCAGCGCGTACTGGAACTGTTGTCTGAAGTGCAGCGCGCTGGTTACCGCAGTGTGCGCATTGACGGACAGGGGGATATCGCTGAAGTTTGTCGCTTGACCTGTCTCGAACAGGGCATTGCCGTCAGTGATGATGGTGCTCTGCCGATCTTACAAATTGACGGTACGAAAGTGCGTTTACAAATAGATGAAAAAGTTCATGGACGAAACTAAACACCTTCTGGTCACTGGTGGAGCGGGATACATCGGCTCAGCTCTATGCGCAGAGCTTTTGCGGTTAGGCTATCAGGTGACCGCTTTGGATGAATTGTTGTTCGGCGGCGAATCCTTACTTGCCTTTCTGCACCATCCCAACTTCGATTTTGCTAAAGCCAACGTGTGGGAAGAGCGCGCCGTGAAGGATAACCTGCGCAAGGACTGGCAGAAGCCCTTTGCGGTGATTCATTTAGCTGCCCTTGCTGGCTTTCCTGCTTGCCAAGCGGTCGGTAGGCAGGTTGCATGGCGTTACAATGTTGAAGCAACCCAAAGGGTTTACGAACAAGCCGAGGAGTTGGGCGTTGAACGTTTTGTGTACGCTTCAACCTATAGCAATTATGGCTTAGCTGCCGATGGCAAACCGGTGACTGAGGATAGCCCGCTCAATCCCCAGTCGCTTTATGCCGAGACAAAGATCGCTTCAGAACGTTTTCTTCTCAGTACCGATGGGCGCTGTGCCCCTCTGATATTGCGATTAGCAACCCTATACGGTTTATCCCCGCGCATGCGCTTTGACCTCATCATTAATCAGTTTGTCCTTGAGGCATATCACAAGCGCGAGCTTCTGATTTATCAGCGCGGTTACTCACGCTCCTTTGTGCATTTACGAGACGCGATTCGCGGTATACTTCTTGGTCTGCAAAGCCCGCTGGAACAAATTCGGGGTCAGGTTTACAACCTCGGCTCAGAACAAGGCAACTATACAAAAGACCAAATTGTCGCCTTGATTCTCAAGCGGTTACCAGAAACGCGCGTCTCCTACAAAGACATGACCTTTGGGGGAGATATGCGCGATATTGCTGTCTCTTTTGAGAAGATTCAACGCCAACTGGGCTTTCAGGCGCAATACACGGTGGATGACGGCATCCGTGAAGTCTTGCACGCTCTCCAAGCGGGCATCTTCCGTGACCCATTGGATATCCGTCATCGCAATGCGCAATTCATTGTGCAATAAGGTTGGAGGATGGTCAATTTATGGTAAATGGACACACCTTTCCCCCTCCCTCACGGCAATTCTGGAGCCGTCAACGGGTGATTGTGACCGGCGGGGCAGGTTTTTTGGGGTCTTTTGTGGTCGAAAAACTTCAAGAACGAGGCGCAGCCGAAATCATTGTCCCGCGCATTGAAGAATATGATCTGGTCAAAATCCAAGATATTACTCGTCTGTTGGACAAGGTGATGGGGCAAAAGCCCGTGTCACCCCCTTCCAACGTGATGGTGATCCATCTGGCTGCTCTGGCAGGGGGCATTGGTGCCAATCGCGCTCGCCCGGCAGATTTCTTCTACATCAACCTGATGATGGGCGTGCAACTCATGCATGAATCCTGGAAACGGGGGGTAGACAAATTCGTCGCCATTGGTACCATTTGCGCTTATCCCAAATTCACTCCTGTTCCTTTTAAGGAAGAACATCTATGGGATGGTTATCCCGAAGAAACCAATGCTCCTTACGGCTTGGCAAAAAAGATGCTGCTGGTGCAAGCACAAGCCTATCGCGAACAGTATGGCTTTAATGCCATCTATCCCTTGCCGGTTAACCTCTACGGTCCCCGAGACAACTTTGATCTGGAAACCTCACACGTCATCCCCGCCATTATCCGCAAATGCGTTGAAGCGCAAGAACGCGGCGAAAAGGAGATTGTCTTATGGGGAGACGGTTCGCCAACACGGGAGTTTCTGTATGTAGAAGACGCCGCAGAAGGTATTTTATTGGCAGCCGAGCGCTACAACGGACCTGAACCCTTTAATCTCGGATCGGGCATGGAAATTCGCATCAAGGACCTAGCCGAACTGATCGCTCGTCTGACCGGCTTCGAAGGCAAAATTGTGTGGGACACCAGCAAGCCCAATGGGCAACCCCGCCGCGCCTTAGACACGGCGCGTGCCGAGCGTTTCTTCGGTTTCCGCGCCCAGATGCCCTTTGAAGAAGGCTTACGCCGCACGATCGAGTGGTATCGAGCTAACCGTCAGGCAGGGAAATCATGATGTCTGACCAATCTACACTGATCTCAAAAACTCGCTCCGACGCGATCGTGTTGCGCCCTTCGCGCGGCTGGATACCGCTCAACCTGCATGAACTATGGTCGTTCCGCGAGCTCATCTATTTTCTGACTTGGCGGGACATCAAGGTTCGTTATAAGCAAACTGTCCT
>CAKZNJ010000224.1 GCA_937129505.1 uncultured Anaerolineae bacterium
AAAGCACTAGCTGCAGCAACTGAATACCCGCTGATCCGTCTCCAATGCTATGAGGGCTTGGATGAGACCAAAGCCCTTTACGAGTGGGAATACGCCAAGCAAATGCTCTATACCCAATTGCTGCGCGATAAACTGCAGGATTTGCTCATGAAAGCTGAGTCCCTGCGCGAAGCGGCCGATCGACTTGCTGGAGAAGAAGATGTTTTCTTTTCCATGCGCTTCCTGCTCGCACGACCGCTATTGAAGGCGATCCTTTCTGACACGCCAACTGTGCTCTTGATCGACGAAATCGATCGTTCGGATGCTGAGTTCGAAGCTTTTCTGCTGGAAATTTTGAGCGATTTTCAGGTCAGCGTACCCGAGATTGGCACCCTTAAAGCCAATCATCGACCGTTGGTCATCCTCACCAGCAATAACACACGCGAACTGAGCGAAGCCCTCAAACGGCGCTGTCTTTACCTTTTCATCGATTATCCCAACCTCGAACAGGAGCTGGCTGTGGTTCGGATGAAAGAGCCCAATCTTTCGGCAAAACTCGCCCGCCAAGCAGTTGAGTTAGTGCAGAAGTTACGGCGCATGGATTTGCGGAAGTCGCCTTCGATCAGTGAAACTCTAGATTGGGCAAAAGCACTGGTAGCGTTGAACGCTGAGGCGCTTGACGAGGCAGTCTTGCAGAATACCCTGAGCGTCCTGCTCAAACACGAAGCTGACCTAGAACGCGTGCGCCGGATAATGCGTTCTTCAGACATTGATGATGGGCGTTATTCCCGCCCTGCTCCTCCAGCCCGCTGGCAAAATTGAAACAGTAGTTTTTGTAGAGAGGTTAGGCAAAATGGACCAGCGCACCATTCAGTTCATTGCAGCCTTAAGAGCCAATGGTGTCCGCATCAGTCTCGCTGAAAGCGCAGATGCTTTCCAAGCTATGCTGAGCGTCGGCGTTCAAGATCGGCGAATGTTTCGCAACAGTCTGCGAGTTACGCTGATCAAGGAGCAAAAGGACCTTGTGGTCTTTGACCAGCTTTTTGATCTTTTCTTCCAGCCCACTGAACCCCCACCGATGCATTCGGCGGTAGCGGGATTGACTGCCGAAGAAGCCGCCAAACTTGCAGAAGCGTTGCGCCAGTTCACCCAAGAACTGCGCCAACGGATGGAAAAACTCTTGCAAGGTGAATCCCTCAGCGCAGAAGAATTGGCTGACCTAGATGCCTTGATGAACCCGCGGGCAAACCCATTCGATCGGCGAAGCGAACGCTTGTTGCAACGTTATCTCGAAGCTTTGCACTATGAGGAAGTGCGCCGGGCGCTCGAGGAATTAATGGCAATGCTGGCTGAGATGGGCTTGAATCGAGAAAAAATTGATCAGATGCAGCAAGCTTTACAACAGAATCTTGATACGATGAAGGAGCAGCTCCGCCAGCACCTTGGAGAACGCCGTTTGATGGAAATGACCCATCGTAAAAGGCAAGCTTCGGCTGACCAGCTGCTCGATCGCCCTTTTCAGAGCCTGAGCCCACGCGAGATGGATACACTCCGTCAAGAAGTGCGCCGACTCGCTGCTGTTTTACGCACCCGCTTAGCATTACGTTTGCGCCGCGCCAGCAGCGGCAAATTGGATGCCAAATCAACGATACGCGCTTCTTTGAAGACAGGAAATGTGCCGATCGATTTGCGCTATCGCCAACGGACACTGAAACCAAAAATTGTGATCTTATGTGACGTAAGTACGTCGATGCGCTTCTGCTCAGAACTGATGTTGAGCTTGCTCTACACCATCCAAGACCAAATTGGGCATACCCATGCATTCGCATATATCGATCATCTGGAGTATATCTCACCAGATTTCGAGCGCTATTTACCCCAACAAGCGATTGCGAATGTCTTAAGACGCCTGCCACCCGGTCATTACAATACAGACTTAGGTCAGGCACTGGGTGAATTTGAACGTCATTTTCTCAACACGCTGGATCGCCGCACCACGTTGATCATGGTGGGCGATGGTCGCAACAACTATAATCCCCCTCGCGCCGACCTAATCGAGCGGTTTGCCCGCCGCTGCCGCGCGCTCATCTGGCTAAATCCTGAGCCAGCTTGGTTGTGGGGTAGTGGCGATTCGGATATGCTCGCCTACGTGCCTTTTTGCTACAAGGTACTACCTGCCGCCAACCTTACCCAGTTGAGTGCGGCAGTTGATGCAATTGTTTCCCATCGCTTGTGAGGGATTACTCAGAAACGCAAAATTTCCTTACTACCTCCCACAAAGTTGGCAAGCCGCTTTCGATGAAAGAAATGGGGAGACGCTCGTCGTGGCCGTGAGCTAAGGATAGAACTGGGAAGCCGTCAGGTAGCCTGCCAGGGGTGAACCCATACATGATAATTCCCGCTTCCCGATAGACACATGCATCTGTGGCACCGGTCATCATCATTGGAATCACGATCCCATCAGGGTCTAATTTGTGAGTTTCCTGCTCCAGTAAGCGGTATAAGGGTGTGTCAATTGGAAAGGCCGCTCCCGGTGATGTATCCAGTTGTTCTAGCTGAACTCCGTCACCCGTCAGGGTTAGAATCTCGCGCATGACATCCGCAGGGGTTTGACCGGGTAAGCGGCGGCAATCCAGATGAGCAAATGCTTCAGCAGGGATGACATTGGTCTTTTGACCTGCTTGTAAGATGGTAGGAGTGCAAGTATTGGTTGTCAGCGCTGTCAAGATCGATTTGGGTTGGCCATCCAAAAACCTGAGCAGGAGATTTACGACCACCGGCAGGGATAAGCTCCTGATCAGGAGTGAGGTGGGGAATCTGGCTTGTTTCGCTGCTGCAGCAATCATTGCCCGAAAAGTTGGCGTAATATGGACGGGTAAATGGTCTGCGCGGCGTATCTGCTCAATTGCCTTGGCGAGATGGAGAACGGCGTTATCTCGCTGGGGTAAAGAACCATGACCTGGTTTTCCTTTCGTGGTCATCTTGAGCCAGGTAACCCCTTTCTCGGCGACTTGAATGGCATAGAGGCGGATTTTTCCGAGCGGGATCGTAAACGCTCCACCTTCGGTCAAGCCGTATTCCGCGTCAATGAGATCACGATGGTGGGTGACTAAGAACTTCGAGCCATGGTCAAAGCCTGCTTCCTCGTCAGCGATTGCAGCGAGAATCAGGTCCCGTTTGAGAGGGAGAGAGGTACGATGGGCTTGTAAGAAGATTTGTAGATACATTGCCAGAAAGCCCTTCATATCCAGCGCACCGCGCCCCCATACCTCGCCGTTGATCACCTCGCCGCTGAAGGGATCACGACTCCATTTTTCTCGCTCGACCGGCACGACATCGACATGGCCAGATAGGAGCAGTGGGCGTTGGGAAGCATCTCCCCGTAAGCGAGCGATTAAATTTACCCGCTGAGGTGCTGATTCAACGATTATAAAGTCCTGCGGAGAACGGAACCCCTCTCGTTCTAGGATTTCTTTGATGATCAGAATAGCGGGCAATTCGTTGCCGGGAGGATTAACCGTCTGAGCTTGAATCAGGCGGGAGAGATGGACGACAGTTTCGTGAGTGGCTTCTTTCCAATCTGGGAATGTTGCCATAGCGTGACTCTCTTTATAAAGATTGCAGCAATTCAATCCAATGGTCTGTCAGGCGAGATGCAGTGCGAAGCAGAGCTTTTTGATATGCCTGTTCTGCAAGTGCAAACCTTTGGGGCTGGGAAGCAAGCAAATCTTGAATGGCTGTTTTCCATTCTTCAGGCGTAGAGGCAAGTAAACCGCCCTTCTCCCAAGTTCGGTAAGCAGCGATGGGAGAAGATATCCAACAAACCTTGCGCGCCCCACATTCTAACAGAGCTAAGTCGCTTTTTGTCCTATTGTAGGGGTTGTCATCCAACGGGAAGAGCAAAACATCAAAATCTGCCAGCACGTAAGGATAATCTTCCAG
>CAKZNJ010000225.1 GCA_937129505.1 uncultured Anaerolineae bacterium
TAACAACGAGCCGGATCCGCTCCCCAGCCGAAAATCAAACGCGAACAGGCAACATTGGAAGCACCGCTGCCGATAAAGGCAATGCTAACCTCACTGATTTTCTTGCCAACCACTTTCAGAGCGTTGATCAGTCCGGCAAGGGTAACCGTTGCTGTCCCTTGTTGGTCATCGTGCCAGATGGGAATTTCAGCCTTCTCGCGCAAAGTGTCCAGAATTCGGAAGCACTTCGGCTGGGCAATGTCTTCTAGGTTTACGCCACCCCACCCGGGCTGTAACATTAACACCGTATTGATGATCGCTTCTGGGTCCTTGGTATCAATCATAACTGGCACCCCATCTACGCCGCCCAAGTATTTATAGAGGAGCGCCTTGCCTTCCATCACTGGTAAACCCGCTTTCGGGCCAATATCTCCCAATCCCAGTACGCGCGTCCCATCGCTCACTACAGCTACGGTGTTCCATTTGTTGGTATGCTCATACACTAATTCTGGATTTTCAGCTATCGCCCGACAAGAAGCAGCAACGCCAGGGGTGTACCAGATCGCAAAATCATCAAATGAGCGCACACAGCACTTCAGAGTTGTTTCAATTTTGCCGCGATAAAAGGGATGTAATACCATGGCATCGGCGGAGGGTTTTTTGGCTTTTGCCAGCAACTCCTCCACACTCAATTCCTTTGTTCCATCGGTCATCATTCGCCTCCTAAAAAAATTAATAGAAATGGGTCAAACAGATCGAAACAACTTGGAACTTGTTGTCAGGGATTGATGAAATTTGAGGGCTAAAAAGAAAAGTCTTTTTTGTGGTTTATCCATCCAAACACCTGATCTATCGCACCAAAACCAATACCCACCCGAATAAACTCTTTCCACCGTCTATATCGTTCTTTGATCAAGTTAGGAATCGGATGTCCAAATTTATTGTACAGCGTAATTGAATCAAAGGGATTAGATGAACATCATCTAACCCTGAGACATTCATCCTAATCGCTGAGACTCTTGTTCTATCGATTTTGTGACTCCTATCGCCTACTTGCAAACCCTACTTTGGCGTCAGGTTGGCTAAATGAAAAAATTACCCTCCAAAATGTTAACGTATATTAACCTATCAATCTTGTTTAGAGAAGACGTACCTGACTGGATTAGAATCAAAAGACGGATTGGATTGCGGTAGTAGGCAAGGTGTACACTTTGGATTCTGGTGGATTTTTAATGGCATCCAGAGGCTTTTTGCGTCAATTGTTTGACCATTACCCAGAAGGCGTAATCGTGTTAAATGGGCAAGGGCAGATTGTCTCACTCAACCTTGCCGCAGAGAGACTGCTTGACGTTTCGGATTCAGAGATGCAGGGCAAGCTTTTGGATGAAACAATCTGTATCTATCAATCACCGTCCTCACACCAGCGCCTGTTCTACCCCATCCAAACGTATCTTGAACAGGGCATTCCCATCCATAAACTAAATCACGCCTTTGTCATATCGAAGAATGGCAAGAAAACTGCAGTTGCCATTTCATTGCTACCCACAATCTCGGCTGAATCGCTCGGTGGAGCAATGCTTATTTTTCATGAACAACGCCCTGAACCCTCAACGGAAGCTACTTTAATCGAAAGGGAGCAACGCTTTCAAGCTTTATTCCAAAATCTGCAGGATGGCATTCTGATCAGCCAATGGATCAGAGATGAGCAAACGAGTCCAATTGACTATCTCATTCTAGAGGCTAATCCGAGCTTTGAACAGCTCATAGGATGCCAGGCTTCGCAAATCATTGGGAAGAGCAGCGCGCAAGCATTCCAGCTCAGCCAGCCGTTATTCCTTGAAGCGTTTAATCAGCTTCACCAAGGGTCGGAGGTGCTTCAATTTGAGACTTTCTTCGCCCCTTGGCAACGCCACTTACGGATCACAGCCTTTCCTTTGGATGAAGATAAATTTATCGCCATTTTCCACGATCGAACAGGGACAAAAAGGATTGAAGCAGCCCTTTCAAAAGGGGTTCAATTCTTTCAACAATTTGTTCAAACCGCCGTAGATGCGATCATTGTTGTCGACATGGGAGGCAAAGTTCAATTGTGGAATGCCGCTGCAGAGTGCATCTTCGGTTACACAGCCGAGGAAGCATTAGGAAAAACGGTCGACGATTTGATTATCCCCACAGAGAAACAAGACTGGGTGGATCAGGAATGGCAGACTTTTATCACTAGCGCTCCAACAGGTTTAGACAAGGCAACGTTTGAATTTGAATGTCTAACGAAAAGCGGCAACTTGGTGCCGATAGAGGTCTCTCTTTCCCTCGCCCAAATTGATCAGGACTATTTGGGTATCGCCGTCGTCAGAGATATCACAAAACGCAAACAAGACGAAAACGCCATCCAGAGACGAGACGCAATCTTGACCGCTGTCAGCTTTGCCGCCGACCGCCTCCTTCAATCCAACGACTGGGAAGCGGTGATTCAGGATATCCTCGCCACCTTGGGAAAAGCTACCGAGGTTGACCGAGTTTACCTATTTCGTAAAGATGCCGTCCTTGAATCGGGCGAAGTCATTGTCAGTCAGCTTTACGAATGGACTGCCGAGGGGGTCACTCCACAAATCGACAATCCTGACCTGCAACAGCAACCCCTGCGGGCTACTGGTTTCAGACGCTGGGCGGAAAAGCTCGCGGCTGGGGAGGCGATTCATGGCTTCGTTTCTGAATTTCCCCTTTCTGAACAAGATGTCCTAAAATCCCAGGATATCATTTCACTAGTGGTTGTCCCCTTCTTTGTCAGAGACTCATGGTGGGGGTTCATAGGCTTTGATGATTGTCAGACCTATCGAGCGTGGAGCAATCCCGAAATCGAAGCTCTGCGCGCTGCTGCTAACCTCATCGGCACCGCTATTCACCGCCAAGAAATGAGCCTACAGATTCACCAAAGCGAGAAGCGTTATAAAAATTTGGTGGAACGATTACCAGTCGTAGTCTACATTGCTTCTGCGACGGTACAAGGCGCATTAAAAGCAGAATATGTCAGTACCAATGTGGTGGACTTATCGGGTTATACCCCTGCAGAGATCGAATCTGATCCCTACCTGTGGATTCACCGTATCCACCCAGAAGACCGTTCTACCGCTATTCAAGTGTATCGACAACATCTTTCCAAAGTCGAAGCATGGGATCAAGAATACCGCTTGGTGCGCAAAAATGGGGAGATGATTTGGGTTCGCGAACAAGCCATCCCCACGGTTGACCCCCAATCGGGCGCCTTGATGGTGCAAGGGGTCATCCAAGACATCAGTATGAACAAAAGACGGCAACGTGAACAAGAGGCTATTCAGTTAGTATATCAAGCCTTACAAGGAGACGATAATTTAGATGATCTGCTCAATCGGCTGCTACAAGCAGTCATCCATGCCATCCCGAACGCAGAAAAGGGAAGTATCTTATTGAGTGACGAGGAGGGACAACTTACCATCCGTGCCTTGTATGGATACCACGATGAGCGCATTCGTACAATCATTTTTCCGCTGTCTTCCGGTTATTCTGCCAAGTCTTTCCGCTTGCGCCAACCATTGATTATTCCGGATGCCCGCGCCGATCTCTCGATTCGATTTGAAGGGGACATTGAGGAAATGGCATCGGTACAAAGCGCTATCGTAGCCCCTTTAATGCTTCACGATCAGTCGATCGGGGTCATCTCGATAGATAACTGCACCCAGACAAACGCCTTTAACCTCGACGATTTGCATTTTCTCAGCCAAATAGCCTCTACTGCCGCGCTGGTGGTCGAAAATATCCGCTTGCTTGACGATACTCGGAGACATTTACAAGAGCTGAAATTGATGACAGAGCTAAACTATGCTTTGCGCTCTGCCAAAGATCACGGAGAGATAATTCAAATCGTGTTACAGAACATCCACAGCGGTTTGCAAGTAAATTGCGCCGCCCTTCGCTTTTACGATCCAGATAGCGGAACGGTCATCGAAGAGTCAGCCTGCGGTCAATGGCAAAAGGTTGACCAAGTGGTTCAAGTAGTTGGGGAAAAGCTGCTTCTATCTATCACGGAGAACAAGTCATCGTTTTTACTCGATGAAAGTGAAAACCAAACCTGGCAAAAAATCTGCCCTTGTACTTCCATAGCAGGTGTGCCGCTGATCTCGAAAGAAACGGTTATCGGCGTTTTGCTGATCGGTCGGGTGAGTAAAATCTCTCAACAAGATTTGCGTTTGCTTGAGTCAATTGGGGATGTTGCTGCAAATGCCTTGCACCGGGCAAGCTTGTATGAAAAGAACGAGAAGCAATTGCGCTATCTATCCTCGCTATATACGATTGACCGCGCCATTAGTAGCCGTCATGATCTAAAAGACATCTTAAATATCATTACTCATGAGGCACGGACGCAATTAGGAGTTGATGCGCTCGCCATTCACACGTTCGATCCCCGTTCAAAACGACTGAGTTTTGCAGCCGGGGAGGGTTTCCGAACCGGCATCATCCAGACGACCAACTTAGTCTTAGGAGAAGGGAGCATTGGAAAGGCAGCCCTCAAGAAAACTCCTACCTATGTCTCCAATCTCTATCGAGCCAATGATCCCTTGTCAAAAGCCGAATGGTGTGTGAAAGAAGGCTTTGTCGCCCATCACATCGCTCCGTTGGTAATTGAAAACCAGCTCAAAGGCGTCTTAGAGGTCTTCCACCGTGCTGACTATGATCCAACGGCTGAGTGGCGCGCCCTTTTTGAAGCCTTCGCCGATCAAGCAGCCATTGCGATTGACAATGCCCAACTTCTTGAAGACCTACAAAGGACGAATATCCAACTCTCTATTGCCTACGATGCCACGATTGAAGGTTGGGCAAAAGCGCTTGAACAGCGCGATCGGGAGACCATGGGTCATTCCAATCGGGTAACCGAAATGACTCTGCATATTGCCGTTGAGATGGGCATCCCAAATGAGGACTTGATGCATATTTGGCGCGGCGTGCGCCTCCATGATATTGGTAAAATGGCTATTCCTGATAGCATTCTTCTCAAAAATGGACCGCTCACCGAAGCCGAATGGGAGATCATGCGCCGTCATCCAATTTATGCCTACGAGTTGCTCTCGCCGATCGAATATTTGCATCCTGCGTTGGAAATTCCATACTGTCATCACGAACACTGGGACGGCAATGGTTACCCGCGCGGTCTAAAGGGTGAGGAAATTCCGCTCTCAGCACGAATCTTTGCCGTTGTGGATGTATGGGATGCCTTGACCAGCGACCGGCCTTACCGTCCCGCTTGGGAACCCGAAAAGGCATTAGAATATATCATCGAGCAACGTGGAAAGCAGTTTGACCCCGCCGTTGTGGATATCTTCCTGCGCATCATCCAGCAGATGAAAGAAAAAGAGCAGACGGATGAACGAACATGAATACCAAACGCTCATCACCCCCAAAGAGCTAGCCAAACACTTGTCTGATCCCAACTGGGCGATCATCGATGTACGTTTTACCCTCGGACAGCCGGAGCGAGGACGACAGGATTATTTCGCTTCCCATATTCCAGGGGCGGTTTATCTTCATCTTGAGGAGGAAATGTGCGCCCCGATCGTTAAAGGCAAAACCGGCCGGCATCCATTACTACCGATGGAAGATACGGTCAAATTATTCTGCCGGCTGGGTATTGACCACGACGTTCAAGTGGTTGCCTATGATGACTGGACACC
>CAKZNJ010000226.1 GCA_937129505.1 uncultured Anaerolineae bacterium
GATCCTTTTCTGCTCACCATGGCAGCCCGTGGTCTGGGGTGGCTAGGCAATGCCCAAACCATTCCCCTGCTTTCCGCTTTGTTGTTAGATGAAACCAAGCCCTATGTTGCTCGAATTGCTGCCATCCACTCCCTGCAAGGCATGGCAGCGGAAGTGGCAGTGCCGATCTTAAAGCAAGCTCAGCTAAGCCTCCGTCCGAGTGTGGCAGAAGCAGCCACAAAAGCACTGCAGCTACTTTTAACAGAGCACATGGAGAATGAGGATGAACTTCGGCAGCATCTTATTTGACCACGACTCTCCCGCTGAAACTGCTCAGCAGCCTGATTGTTTCCCAGACCTAAATCTTGATCAGGTGATTCAGGCGATCACCGCGCGCAAACAGGAATACAACCTTAAACCGTTTTATTACACTCCTCTAAAGGAAATCACCTCCATTCGCTATCGCCAAGAGATAATGCAAGATCTCACTCAAGAAGCCTTGATGGCCGCCCTGAAAACCTTTGCCGAACTAATGGTGCGGGTGCGGCGCTACCTAAACTTGAGTGAAAAATTGGATCACCTTCATCATAAACAGGGCTGGTTTTTAGAAGCTGCGCTCGTTTATAGCAAAGCAGTGGTCGATTTAGGGCGCGACATCTCCTCCCTCTCCCTGAGGTCTAAGGGGTTGGTAGCCTTTCGGCAACATCTAAACGAATATCTAACGTCTCAGCCGTTTGAGAGCCTCTTTGCCGAAGCTAAAAAAGTCAAGGAAGGCTTGGGACGAATTCGATATTGCATTATTCTCCAAAACGGCACAGTGAGGGTGCGGCGCTACGAAGGCGAGATTGACTATAGTGTTGAGGTTGAAAAGACCTTTGCCAAGTTCAAACAAGGAGCTGTCAAGGACTACCGTAGAGAGCTTTCCAAAAGCGCCGGGATGAATCATATCGAAGCCCAAATTCTGGATTTTGTAGCTCGATTATTTCCAGAAGAGTTTGCCGCCCTAGATCAATTTTGTCGCAACCACCAAGACTTTGTCGCTGAGACGCTGCGCCGTTTTGACCGCGAAATTCAATTTTACATCGCCTACCTTGACTTTATCGCTGAGGTTAAACGCAAAGGACTATCCTTCTGTCTGCCTTCTGTAGTGAAAGAGAAACATATTTATGCCCATCAGACTTTCGATATTGCCCTTGCCCATTCCCTGCGCCATGAGCGACAAGAGATTGTGCCAAACGATTTTTACCTCAAACACAAGGAACGGATCATGGTGGTGAGTGGGCCGAATCAGGGTGGAAAGACAACCTTTGCAAGGATGTTTGGGCAGTTACACTATCTGGCGACCTTGGGTTGCCCAGTGCCGGGTAAGGATGCCCAATTATCCCTTTGTGACCATGTTTTCACCCACTTTGAAAGGGAAGAAGACCTCCGAAACCTGAGCGGAAAACTGCAAGATGACCTAGAACGCATTCACCATATCCTCAACCACGCAACCGCTGACAGCATTTTAATCCTCAATGAAGTGTTCTCATCCACAACCTTTGAAGATGCGGTTTTTCTCAGTAAGGAGATTATGCAGCAAATCTCTAACTTGGATGCCTACTGCGTCTGGGTAACATTTTTAGATGAATTGGCAACGTTTAACGAAAAAACTGTCAGCATGGTCAGCACCGTCAAACCTGATAACGCCGCTGAACGCACGTATAAAATTATTCGCAAGGCCGCCGATGGTCTCGCTTATGCGTTATCCCTTGCTGAAAAGCATCGCCTCACCTATCACCAAATTATGGAACGCATTCACTCATGAAAGTCTTTCTCATGTTCCCCAACCAAGATTTCAATCTCAAAGCAGAGCTTCCCGCTCAAGCTGATGCTCTCATGCAAGACTTGCAGCTAGACATCTTGCTCGATGCTATGGCGGCTGGCGACCTGTTTTTACGCAACATTGCTAAAGTAGCCTTGCTCAGCAGCTTAGAAGACCCCGAGATCATCCGTTATCGGCAAGCGATTCTTCAGGACTGTCTAAAGAATCCCGATCTGGTGCGAGAGCTTTACCAGATTCCGGTGCAAGCGTTAATCAACAAACAGAAACAATGGCTCGGTATATTCAGTCTCTACCCAAGCAGTATCCTGAGCAGCGCAGTCGAGTTATTAGAGATGTTCGTGGGATTATTACGAAAAATGCGCCGCATTGCTGACGAAAGCACGGGACAATTTGAATCGGCAGGCTTTCAACGCTTCTTCGATATGATCAAGCAAGAACTTGACGAAGCATACTTCCTTGAAGTTGAAAATCATCTCAAAGAGCTGCACTTTCGAGAGGGTGTGTTGATCAGCGCCGAACTGGGAATGGGCAATGAAGGACACAACTACATTCTACGCAAGCCCAAACGACAGAAAGGAGATTGGATGAAGCGCGTCTTCAGCAGAAGATCGCCTGTTTATTCCTTCTCAATTCCGCCCCGTGATGATCACGGCGCCAAAGCAATTGGCGAGCTGCGCGATCGAGGGATCAACTCTGTCGCGAACGCAGTAGCTCAATCGGCCAATCATATCGATAGCTTTCTGAATGTCTTGCGGGTTGAGCTGGGCTTTTATATTGGCTGTCTGAACCTTGCAGAGCGGCTGGCTGAAATCGGTGAACCGATCACTTTTCCCCAAGCTTCCCCAACAACCGTGCGCAATCATACCTTTCGAAGCCTGTACGAGATCTGTCTAGCTCTCACCATGAACCAAGGCGTGGTCGGAAACGAGATGAACGGAGAGGGCAAAGATTTGGTGATGATCACCGGCGCAAATCAAGGAGGAAAATCCACCTTCTTGCGCAGCATTGGCATCGCTCAATTGATGATGCAATGCGGCATGTTTGTCGGGGCGGAGGCCTTTGCTGCGAATTGTTGCAACGGAGTATTCACTCACTACAAGCGGGAAGAAGACATCAGCATGAAGAGTGGAAAATTCGATGAAGAACTGGGACGGATGAGTGCCATCATCGACTTGCTCAGGCAAAATTCGCTCGTTTTATTCAACGAGTCCTTCGCTGCCACCAACGAACGCGAGGGCTCGGAAATTGCCCGTCAAATTGTTCAAGCCTTATTGAAACGAAAAATCAAAGTGTTCTTCGTGACCCACATGTACGAACTAGCCCGTAGCTTCTACGATCTTAGCTTACCATCTGCGCTGTTTTTACGCGCCGAACGCCAAACCGATGGGCAACGCACCTTCAAGTTGCGTGAAGGCAAACCACTGCCCACAAGTTTCGGAGAAGATGTCTTCCACAAAATTTTTCGGGAAAAGCAAAATTCTCCCTAAGTCGATTAGATTATGCTCTGTTTCACAACCCAACCCAAAGATAACTAGCGGTCCAAATGTCATTAGGTGAAAAGTCTAAAACCGCTTAAAATGCAGAAACACTCGAAAGGACGCTCCCAACTCGTAGACGTCCTCTATGGAAGAATCAATTTGAACGCTCAGCTTTGCTCCCAAGGTTTACAGACAAAGCCAACACAGACAACCGTAGGACTCAGCGATCAATAAGCTTATTACTTTGCCAAATGCCTTTTAGGATATTCAAGGCTTGAAGGCGTTTCTCCCAAGGAATCAACAAATGATCGTGGTAATACGCTGAAAAAACGTTGACACTTACCCCTGCCTGCGCAAGCGCAGCGGTGATTTTTGCCAAAAAACCAACTGCCTGAAGAGAAGAATGAACTTGAAGGGTTATTAATGCCCAGACGCCTTCATAGGACAACGAATGGCCCTCTGCTTGACGTTGCTGAAGCACCAGTGTTATTCCCTCCTGTTCCCGAAAAGTAGCTAAGGGATGGAGATTAAGCGAAGGAAAAACATCCTCGTTGACATTACAAAAAACGTACTTCTCAGGGTGAAGCAAAGGTTGCATTTCCCGTAGAAGGGTCTGGAGATCTCCTTCACCGCTCATCTACCATCCCATTCCAGTAGCAACGCCTACTGCACGAAAAGCAAAAACAGAAACGTGTTGTCTTAAAGTTTCTATTTCTTCTCTTCTACCGGATGCGTGCGGAAGTATTTGATATATTTGGCAGCATAAGCATCCCGCCCCATCAATAGATCACAACCCTTCAAAAAAGCTGTATATTTGGTAGGATCCGTAATCGCACAACTTGCGCCAGCATGAATGGCTAAGCCCAAGAATGCCATGTTCAAGGTATCGCGGTCGGGTAACCCAAAGGAAACATTGCTAGCGCCGAGATTGATATTCACGCCGAAATTCTTGCGCACCAGTTCAACTGTCTTTAAAGTGACTGCTGCGGCGTTGCTATCCGCCCCCACCGTCAAGACTAAGACATCGATCACAATATCTTCAATAGGGATACCAAGGCGAGCAGCGCGTTCAATGATTTTCTCCGCAATGGCACAGCGGGTCTCGGGATCATTTGGGATTCCATTCTCATCCATCACTAAGCCGATGACAGCCGTATTGAACTCTTTGACCAGGGGCAGCACACTGCTCAGGGACGATTCTTCGCCGTTTACCGAATTGACTAAAACCCGGCCTGGGGCAACCTTAAGAGCAGCTTCCAAAGCTTTGGGGTTAGGCGTATCAATACACAAAGGAATATCAAATTCTTCTGCCAACATTTGAACCACTTGCGGTAAAACCGCCACGTCATCTAAACCCGGCACCCCAACATTGACATCAAGCACATCAGCACCGCCGGCAATCTGCTTGCTGGCAAGCTCACGCACATAATCAAAATTACCTTCTTGCAAAGCTGCCGCCAATTTCTTACGCCCCGTGGGGTTAATCTTTTCGCCAATGATCGTAAAAGGACCATTGGGATCGATTTTTACGGTTTTGGTTTTGCTGCGTAAAATGGTCTGCATGGGAATATCTCCTCGATCACGGTAAGATTATCAGGTCAATTTAACCATAATAGACCTGCTCTTCCTAGTGATAAAACGCGCCATTCCGCTGGTCAAGATTAACCTAGGGCAAAGCTCGTCTGTCCAAAAATCCATTCCCTTTGACAGGGTGCTGGTAAGAGTCCGCATTCCATGTGAGGTAAGGAACGGAGTAGGCTGAAACCCGAAGATAAAAACAAACTTTCCGCGTGAGCATTAGTTGCGGGAGCAATGACATCTATATCCCCTTCATAAGTCAGTGTCAGGGCAGCTTCAAGCAAATCCGCTGCGTCTTCTAACGAGCAAGCTACCCAAGGTCCGGTTCTCTGCCGCTGGGCGACGAGAAATCCGCATATTTTCCCCTTTGAGTCTCGTTTGACTAAAAAGCGATCAGGGTAGTCCTCCCAGTACACCCGCAACAACCGTTCTCGACTAGCGCCAAAATAGTGTTGATCGAACACAACCAACTCTTCCAGATGGTCAGAGTCGAGCAGATC
>CAKZNJ010000227.1 GCA_937129505.1 uncultured Anaerolineae bacterium
GAAATTTGTAAACGGATCAATTGCGTCCCCGAATTTAAACAAGCCGCCTGGGATGGCATATTCCCCGCCATGCAAGCTGGAGAGTATGATATGTTGGCTGATGGGGTCACCATTACCGCTGAAAGAGAAGAAATTGTTGACTTTTCAATCCCCTATGTCATTGTTGGACAAGTGTTGCTTGTCAGAGAAGAGGAAACAGCGACTCTAGATGAGATCAAGGCTGACCCAAATCGGATCATTGGCACCCAATTGGGCACGACCAATGAAATCGTAGCCAAAGAACACTTCCCAGCTGAGAGGGTTAAATCTTTCGAAGATTTTGGCGCCGCCGTTTTAGCCTTACTCTCTAAGGACATTGACGGTGTAGTCATTGATAACGTCAGCGCACTCGGCTTCATCAATGAAAATCCAGGCAAACTAAAAGTTGGTGGGCAGCTAACCTCTGATGAGCAGTTAGGTTTTGTATTCCCGCCAGGCAGCGAACTGCGCGAGGCGGTCAATGCCGCACTACAATCCATGATCGAAGACGGAACCCTAGAAGCACTAAACAAGAAGTGGGGGTTATCCCAATAATTCGCTGAACAGCCGTTTCTGAAGGAATGCCGGGAGAGGTGTCCTCTCCCGGCTTACTCCACAAAGGAGGAAAATATGCAAGCAGTTCAATCCCAAAAACAAGCTTCCTATCAACCTCAATCGTTTTCTCTTTCACTCCTCCCGTGGTGGGCAATTATTTTGGCTTTATTGGGTCTAGTGATCATTTATTTTATTTTTACCGATAAAAATTACTCTGAGACATTTCAATATCTTTTGGGAGGAGTCATCACCACCCTCCGAATCACAATGCTCGCCTTCCCCATCTCAACCGTTATTGGCCTTTTCGTAGGCCTTTCTCGCTTGTCAAAGAACATTATTTTAAACACGATTGCAACAATCTACATTGAAGTGGTGCGAGGGATACCGTTGGTTGTTTTAATCCTGATCATCGCCTTTGGACTCGTACCGATTTTAGTAGACCTGACCAACAAAATTGGTCAAGTTGGATTGACGGTCTTTCCGGACGGTCCATTCGCGCCATTTTTTAATGGATTGGCAACCTATAGCATTCGCAACATCTCAATGGAATTGCGCGCCATCATTGCTCTTGCCATTGGCTATGGCGCCTTTGAAGCGGAGGTCTTTCGCGCAGGCATTCAATCAATCGGCAAAGGTCAGATGGAAGCTGCTCGATCCTTGG
>CAKZNJ010000228.1 GCA_937129505.1 uncultured Anaerolineae bacterium
GCATCGTCCCAGCCAAGAAATGAACCAATTTCTGTATTTACCTTTACCCATCTTTCCAATCTAAATGATTTGCTTGACGGCTGCCCTCTAGAAGAGCAGAACGCCATGATGACAAAAAACACCTGATAAGAGAAGAAGCGATGAAAGTTGTTGAATTGGAAAATGTTCCATTAGCGGAATTACGCCAAATGGCAATGGAACTCAACGTTCCGAATGCCAATCGCATGAAAAAAGAAGACCTAATCCTGCATATCCGCCAAGCGGAAGGTGAGCAGGAAGGAATGGAATTAAGGGGTGGCATCTTAGAAATCATGAGTGAGGGGATTGGTTTCCTAAGATCAGGCCATTACACGCCAGGCCCATTTGATGTTTACGTTTCCCAATCTCAAATCCGCCGCTACAACCTAAAAACCGGCGACTTGGTGATCGGACAAGTGCGGCCGCCGCGCGAATCGGAGCGCCACTATGGCCTATTAAAAGTCGAAACCATCAACGGAATCGATGCCGAAGAAGCTCGCAATCGCCCCAATTTCGAGTCGCTGACTCCCATCTTCCCCGACACCCGCTTTGACCTCGAAACCGATCGGCACACCCTCTCAACCCGTCTGATCAATCTGGTTACCCCGATCGGACGCGGCCAGCGCGGCCTGATCGTCTCCCCCCCAAAAGCTGGGAAAACAACCATTCTGAAACAAATCGCAAATGCCATTTCGACCAAATATCCCGATGTCCATCTGATGGTTGCGCTTATCGGCGAACGGCCGGAAGAGGTAACTGACATGGATCGTTCTGTGGATGCAGAAGTGATCTCCTCTACCTTCGATGAGCCGGTTACGTCGCACGTCCGCATTGCTGAGATGGCTCTGGAGCGCGCCAAACGGCTGGTCGAGATCGGTCGGCATGTGGTCATCCTGATGGACTCGATAACCCGCTTAGCACGCGCTTATAACCTGGTTGTCACTCCTTCGGGACGCACCTTGTCAGGTGGTATTGATCCTTCTGCTTTATACCCACCCAAACGCTTCTTCGGTGCAGCGCGCAATATTGAAGAAGGTGGCTCTCTCACTATCATCGCCACCTGTCTGGTAGATACCGGCTCGCGCATGGATGATGTCGTGTACGAAGAATTTAAAGGCACCGGCAACATGGAGCTGCACCTCTCGCGCCGCCTACAAGAACGGCGTATCTTCCCTGCCATTGACATCGAGCGGTCATCGACGCGGCGCGAAGAGCTCTTGCTAGGTCCGGATATTACCCAAAGGGTTTGGTTGATGCGGCGCATGTACGACGCCATGATCACCCCACCTCCTCACGGCGCCGGTATGGACCCAACCACTGCCACCGAAGCGATTTTACAACGCCTAGCGCGTACAGCCAATAATCAGGAATTCCTCGAAACCCTGAGTGAAGACCTGGACTAGTCAAATCCCAAGGAGGAAACCATGCCCAGAGATATGCCTGATCCCGAAACCGAAGTTTTAGCCGAGACCGACAATTACCTCGCTTGGCAAGCTCAAGAGCCGGATGGCGAGACAACCTATCACTTGGAATTGAACAACGTAACCCTGCACTTCTTCCAAGAAGAATGGGAAGAATTTCTCGCCTTGGTTAAGATGTTGAGTTAGTCTTTCTTTTGGTAAAACAATTCCGCCCTAAATTTCTCTAAGGAGGGGCTTTTGCTTATGGAAAGGCTGCCTTGGTTGTACACAGGGCAGCCTTTCCCTATAACCGCTGATCGCAAATCGATGAGTAGCCACAACTTCGACAGCGAGCAGGTTCTTGATGCGATCGAGGGATATTCTCTTGCTGTTCTGCTTGGCGCATGCGGGCTAGCAGGAAGAGCAGTTTCTCGCTCATCTGAGAGTTGAATTCAATTTGAATAGTTACGCCGCCGTCTTTGCCAAGCGAACGAGAACGATACTGCAAATACCCATAAGGTGGGCGGATACCATAATTTTCTTCGACCAATAGACAATAGGCAAGCAATTGAAAAATATGCCCCTCGTAAGGCGCTCGAAAATCGCTGACGGTTTTCACTTCAAACGGTATCCATTGTTTCCCCTGCCGTATCAAGTAATCGGGCATTCCCACTAAATGGTAGTGCTTTGAAAACAATGGTTTTTGTGGTGTTTGGTTATCATGCAGGTCGACAGTGACAAGCTTTCCGAGCGGGAGGCCGCTGCGAACTTTCTCAGTATGCCCCCACCAAAGCAGCAGAGCAGCCAAAAGGAAGATGAGAATTGCAGCTGCAATCATCGTTGGAGTACCTTTTCCCCTTAACGTGCAAACTGTACGATTAAAACCAATATGGCGAAGAATAAGAAGACATAACCCAGGCGAATTGCCCAAATTGCCCGTCTAACCCGCCGTGCCTGATGCTGATGGACGAACTGACCGCCTTGTAAATCAGCCTGATTCTCACTCGGAACACCCTGCAGGCGATACCACCACGCCCGCTCACAAAACAAAAACGAGTTGATCTCAGAAGCCCGAATAACGCGCTTTGGCGTCATTATCAAAGACCTTGCTCAAGCAGAGTCCGCCCCGTTCAATTTCTCTTCTAACATGCGCAGGCTTTGTTCCAGCTTTTCATGGCGCAAACTTATGGTCAAATCCCCCCGCGTCCGCTCGATTAAGCTGCGGGCAATGTCGGTCAAGCGACGCAAGCCGCCGGTAATTGCCTCTGGATAATCCATCGTGACCAAAACGGCGAAGATATCATCCATATAGGCAAGCATTCTTTCAGCCTCTTGCAAGTCCGCAAGACGTAACGAGTCCAAACAGCGCCGTCTTAATTCACCAATGGCTTCAGCCATCCCTTTGAGATAGGTCGCGTACTCCAATCCTAACTGCTCGGGCGTGGGCAAAATGCTGTTTTCCGTTAGGGCAAAAACGATTATGGCTTCAGCGTATTCTTTTAGTGCGTCTTGGGTATAGCCTTCATAGTAAATTTCCGCAAAAAGAGCTTGATTTTTACGCAACTCCTTGGCTAAAACAGCCGCTTCCTCCAACTCTTCGCTCGCAATTTGGCGCTCTTCTCGATGGATGGCACGAATGGCGTTGGCACAGTGACGGGTCAAACGGCGCGCTTGAGCTAAAGTCCTTTCGCGCGCCTCGGTTCTCGATGCAAAAGCAGTATGAATGCTCTCAGCGATGGCATCTAAATTGTCCATAAGCCCTCTCCTCTACGACCTTTACGTTGGCGGAGTGGGAGGGCGAAATAACTGTTCTGCTAAAGAAGAGTTACCCGGCAAGCGGATTTCACCATAAGTGGCTTCATAGCGGGCAATATTTTCTGCCAAAGCCTGATAGAACAATTTTGCCCCCAGAGGAGACATGACGATGCGGGATTGAACAACAGGGCGTGCCAGACCGGGTAACATTTGGGCAAAATCCAAAATTAACTCAGAGGGTGAATGAGCAATACGGGCAATGTTCACATACTCAACTTTTAGATCGGAAGGCATTTCCAAATCCAGATAAGGGGGCGTTGGCGCCTTTGCTTCTTCGTTCATTCGCGCTCCTTTTTACCTAGAAAGGAATTTCTTCCTCTCCGCCAGCATCCAGTTCTTCAAACTCCGTCAAGGGTTCTAAGGCTTCGGTTTCGACGCGGCTGGATAAGAAACGAATGGTGCGGGCGCTCACTTCAAACGAGGCGCCAACCGTGCCATCCTGTCGATTCCAAATGCGCGGTCCACCGGTTGTTGCATCCACCACTAGACGCCCTTCAACCAACACCTTGGAGCCTTTTTTAAGATACTGATTAGCGGTTTCCGCCTGTTTACCCCAAGCGGAAACTCGAAACCAAATTGTCCTCGGCACCCGCTCGCCTGTGCTAGAGGTGTAGCTGTCATTCACAGCAACGGAAAAAGAAGTCACTGCTTGTCCGGTTGGGGTATAGCGCATCTCAGGATCGCGTCCTAGATTGCCGGCAAAGATAATCGTGTGATACATACTTCTCTCCTTCTGATGGTACTTAATTCTTTAATCGAGTGTTTCCAAATAAAACCATGCAAGCTCATTATAATACACCCCTTCTAAAACAACTTTGGGATTTGACACCGAATCATAGCAAACCCAAGCAAGGATGACAAACTAATGTAAAATTAAACCATGGCAACAATCCTGTCTGGAAAAAATATCCTTTTGGGGGTAACCGGCTCTATCGCCTGCTACAAAGCAGCCGACTTAGCCTCAAAGCTCACCCAAGAAGGGGCAAATGTCACCGCTATTCTGACTTCTGCGGCGACAAAATTCATCACGCCCCTCACCTTTCAATCGGTCACGGGCAAACGCGCTTATACAGACGAAGACCTGTGGGGCAGCGAAGGACATGTCCAACACGTCGGGTTAGGCCATCAGACAGATTTGCTCGTCATCGCTCCTGCCTCCGCAAATACGATTGCCAAATTGGCACATGGACTTTGTGACAACCTCTTGACCTTAGCCAGCTTGACCGCTACCTCGCCAATCTTGATCGCCCCTGCAATGGACAGTGGCATGTACACGCATCCAGCGACGCAAGCGAATGTCGAGATTCTCAAGCAGCGCGGGGTTTATATCGCCGGTCCTGCCATCGGCCGCATGGCTTCTGGATTAAGCGGCTATGGGCGCATGCTTGAAACTACAGAAATCCTTGGTCATATTCGTCTACTTCTCGGTCGTCAGGACGGAAAGTTGAAGGGCAAGCGGCTCGTCGTCACAGCAGGCGGCACCTCTGAACCTATCGATGCCGTGCGAACGATCACCAATCGCTCTTCAGGGAAACAAGGCTTTGCCATTGCCCAAGCCGCCATTGACCAAGGTGCAGAGGTTACTTTGATCAGTGGGACAACCAACCTAATAACACCTGTCGGAGCAGCGCGCATTGATGTCAACACCGCTCAAGAAATGTTGACCGCCGTTCTGGAAGCTGTGCGTGATGCTGATGCCCTGATTATGGCTGCCGCCGTAGCGGATTACCGCCCCGAGACGGCTGTCGAGCAAAAGCTCTCCAAAGACGAAGGAATCCCCACCATCCACCTCACCCTGACGGCTGATATCCTCGCTGCAGTAGCCCATTTGCGTGCCCACAGTGGTTATCCGAAGGTGGTTGTCGGCTTTGCTGCGGAAAGCCACGACCTTATTGAGCGTGCTCGCCAAAAACTGATTCGGAAGAAACTAGACTTAATTATCGCCAACGACATCACCGCAGCTGATGCCGGTTTCGGCACCGATACCAATCGTGTCACCATCATCGATCCTTCTGGCAATGTGCAAGTCTTCCCCCTGATGACGAAAGAGGAAGTTGCCAATCTCATTTTGCAAAAACTTATCCCCTTGCTGGAGGCTGCCCCATGACTCAATATGAGCAATTCAAACTAGAGACCATCCTCAACAACACCGCATTAAGTATCGGGGAATTACAACCGGATATTAATAAATGGTCTCACAGCATTGTTGCTCTGCTTCAAAATCTAGAAAAACAAGCCGACTTGATGCAAAAACGACCGGAGTACGAGGCAATGCTCAAACGCTTCAAAGTCTATCTGACCATGCGAATCGATGGCGGGCGTTGGTAGCTTGTTCATACGCATAACCTGCCCTGAGCACAAGTTCTTCCTTCCAATGCCCGGCGACAATTTGTAATCCAATTGGTAATCCCTCCCTGCTCATGGCACAAGGGACAGAGAGAGCAGGCAAACCACTCAAATTAAAGGGTGCGGTAAAACGGGTCAAAATTCTGGCAGCCTCCACAGAATCCCGCCCCTCGATTGGCGGTGCAGGTATTGGGGTAGTGGGAGTCAACACCAGATCATAACGCTTGAAGAAATCTCGGTATTCCTTTAGAACGATGGTCTGCGTTCGCCGCGCTTGAATGTACTGGGCAGTCGTGACCACCGCCCCATTGCGCAAGCGTTGAAGGACATCCTCGCCAAACAAATGCCACTGCTCGGCAAGTTGTTTTTCATAGATTGCAGCGGCGTCGCTGATCACCATGAGACCATTCGTCTGGGCAGCCACGAGCCCCATAGGCACTGCCACCTCATCAACTACCGCTCCTAACTCCTGAAACACAGCGGCTGCAGCGCGCACTGCGCCTAAGACCTCCTCCTCTGCCTGAGTAAAGAATTCATCTTGGGCAAACGCAACCCTGAGCCCTCGAACACCCCCTTGTAGCTGGGATAGCGGGTCTCGGACGGGTTGCTGACTGCTAACTGGGTCGGATGGGTCGTATCCAGCAATGAGGCGGTATAAAAGGGCGACATCTTCAACGCATCTGCCCATTGGCCCGACATGATCCAAATTCCAACTCAACGGCAATACGCCGCGTAAACTCACCCTGCCGAAGGTAGGTTTCAAACCAACTGCGCCGCACAGACTTGCCGGGATGCGGATCGAGCCACCGGTATCTGTCCCTATGGCACCCAGACACATGCCCGTGACAACCGCCACCGCCGATCCCCCCGAAGAACCTCCTGAAATACGCTCAGTTCGCCAGGGGTTGCGCACTGGACCAAAGTGGGGATTGACGCTCGTCACGCCGAGGGCAATTTCATGCATGTTTTGATAGCCGACAAAGATCGCCCCACTGCGACGCAACCGCTCTACCACTCTTGCATCTTCGGGAGAAGTATACCCTTCCCAAATCCTAGAGCCCGCCCGCAATGGCTTGTTCCGAATAGCGATAATGTCCTTAATGCCGAGGGGGATTCCATAGAGCGGGTTGATGGACGAGCGATCCTTTAGCTTTCTGGTCAAGCGCTCCGCTTTCTCCATAGCATCCTCGAAAACTGATAAATAACAATTCAAGCTCGGATTAAGACGCTCGATCCGTTCCAATGTCGCTTGGGTTAGTTCGAGGGGTGACAATTCCCGCTCTTGAATCAACCGTTTGGCTTCCAACAAGGTTAGATGCTGAATATCCATTATGCTTCCTCGAGGAGACGATGTAGATCGTTGATCGTTTGTTCTGTAAAGCGGAATTGAATCCCCTTCATGCCAGCTTCTTGAGCTGCCTGAACGTTTACCAGAAGATCGTCGATGAATAGCGCTTGTTCGGTAGGGATATTGAACTTTTGGGCAGCCAACTCATAGATGCGCCGATCGGGCTTCATTAAGCCCACCTCAGCCGAGATAATCACCTCGTCAAAGAGATCGAGGATACCAAGTTGATGGTTCAGGAACGGGCGCAGATCGTCCCATGCATTGCTGAGCAAGCCCACTCGATGGGTTTTACGGTAAGAGCGGATGACTTGTAAGAGCGCTTCATCCAATCGATCGCCAGCAAAGAACTGTTCTTTCAGGTAAGGGATTTGGTCAGCTGGTGCGCCAAGGGCGGCAGCCACCTCCCGCCAATGCTGATCGGCGCTGATCTCACCCACAGAAGCGCTCAAAGCCGATGGACTGCCGAAGACTAAGTAAATCAGCTCTTCTTCGCTCAAACCAAACTTGGCTGCAAGTTTTCGGCGCGGTTGGTGATCCTCGGTACGAAGCAATACCCCACCAAAATCAAACAGAATTGTCTGCAACGCCATAACATCTGCTCCTCCACACAGAATGGCTGTATTTTACCTTAATCAGACTTCAGCATATCCATCTTAGGGATATGCTCCACTCTCATTTCTTTACGGTAAGTGATGAACAGCTTGACGACCTGATAGCCTAAGCTTTGGTAAAGATGCAAAGCGCCGCTCAGGTTTTGGGTGTCCACGCCTAGAGCAGCTTCTGCCATTCCTCGCTCCTTCAACATTTGCAGGCTGGCAGCGATTAAGGCACGGGCAACTCCCCGTCTTCGCCAGGGTCGTCGAACAGCGATGTTTTCCGTGTAACCGCGCCGGCGCCGAAAGGTAAGGTTTTCCTGAGCATCGATATAGTTCAACACCATCCCGACCACTTCGTCCCCTTCCCACGCCACACACCAGAGGGTAGGGTCAAAATTCGGGTCATCCAACCATGCTTGGAGCGGAGGTTCGTCTTGGGGGCAACTCCCCCAGTGATCACGAAAAGCTTCCAGGTTTGCGGCATAGATTTTGCCATAATGGTCTGGCAAGACAGGCCGGATCTCAATGCCTTGGGGCAACTCCCACGTCGGAATATGTTCTAAATCGGGCCTGACCATCTGATAAAAATATCTCACAGCTTGATAACCGCGGCGCTCGAAGAGCGCTTTTGCCCCAACTTGGGTATCCACAGCTCCTACCTCCAGAAAATGGGGCTGCTCGCTGGGATTTTGCCGAGCAAGCTGGTTAGACCTAGCTTCTAACCAAGCCAACAGCCATGACCCAATTCCTTTTCTGCGCCACTGGGGATGTACATAACCAATTAAGGCATAGATGCGATTCCCTTCCAATTCGTCGCGCCAGTAAACCCGCCCATAAGCCACGGTCTGACCTCCGATCTCGGCAAAAACCATATCTTGATTCGGATTGCAATTGATTAAATAGCGGTATTCATGACGGATGGACTCCTCCGTTACGACAAAATCAACCTGATCCTCAGTTGCGCAAGCTTGAATCAATGCTGCCATTTTTGGGTAATCACTTTCACCCCGGTATGGCCGAGTGATAAAGCCTTCGATAGGGGGTTCTTCAGTAGGCAATCTTTGTTTTTCAACGCTCGAGAAATTCATCTTGGTTTTCATACAAACAACCTTTTTGTAAAAGATTAATGCGCATCTTGGGTCTCTGACCCTTTCGGCCGCCGAAATTTGAACCAAACCGGTAGAACAGTTAGAAGAGTCAAATAAGCAGTTAAGCGGAAAGGAAAGCGCGGTCCAAA
>CAKZNJ010000229.1 GCA_937129505.1 uncultured Anaerolineae bacterium
ATCTTTCTAAGCTAAGCTCCAGCCCATTGCGAGCTGGATTTCGATATAATGCAGGTATGATCTACTCCCTCGAAAACCCCCAACCCATTGACTACCTGCTTGTCGGCCACTTGACTTGCGATTTGATCAATGGCGGCAGTCGGCTGGGTGGAAGCGTTGCCTACGCCGCTCTAACAGCCCAAGCGCTCGGAATGCGCCCCGGCATCATCACTTCCTATGCCGAAGACCTACCGTTAGATGCACTCGCCTCTATCCCCATCATTCACCTGCCCGCTCTAAAAAGCACCACCTTTTCTAATCAGGAAACGCCGCAGGGTCGAATCCAAAAAATTTACCATCGGGCAGAGACGTTAGAGTACTACTTTGTCCCCCAACTCTGGCGCAACACAGCGATTGTTCACCTTGCGCCGGTTGCACAAGAAGTCAGCGCTGATTTTGTGCGCCATTTTCCGCAATCTTTTATTGGCATCACCCCGCAAGGGTGGTTGCGCGCATGGGATACCGAAGGTCGCGTTTACTCCACTGAATGGCCAGAAGCCACCTTTATCCTACCTTATGTCAATGCCACCGTGATCAGCATCGAGGATGTCGCAGGCAGTGAAGAGATGATCGAAGAGATCTCCGCATCTTGCCATATCTTGGCAGTTACGGAAAACAGAGAGGGTTCGCGGGTCTATTGGAACGGTGACGTCCGCCGCTTTCGCCCTCCGCCAAACCTGACCGAGGTTGATCCTGTCGGAGCGGGTGACATCTACGCTGCTGCTTTCTTTATTCGCCTGTTCGAAACCCGCGATCCCTGGGAAGCCGGGCGATTTGCGACTCAACTGGCTTCCTATTCGATCACTCGCGCTGGACTGGATAGCCCCCCCACGCGGGCGGAGATCGAAGAATGTCTGATTGAGGTTTACTGATGGGGCGGATCTACACCTTCGTCAACCAAAAGGGAGGCGTAGGCAAAACTACCTCGGCAATCAACATCGGAGCTTATCTTGGCGCCTTTGGTCAAAAAGTCCTCATCATTGATATCGACCCTCAAGCCAACGCGACTTCTTGCTTGAACATCGACCGTCAGATCGTTAGGGGTGGCACCTATCAAGCCTTGCTGGGCGCTTCCCCTCCTGAAGCGTTTATCTTACACAACCCTCGCCTCAAACTATCCATCCTTCCCGCCTCAGCCGAGCTTGCGGGAGCAGAGATCGAGCTGGTCAGCGAGATGGCACGGGAGAGCAAATTGCGTCGCGCCATTCGTAACTTGGTCGACAAATATGATTACATCCTGGTCGATTGCCCGCCTTCGCTTGGGCTTTTAACCTTGAATGGTCTGGTTGCCGCCAGAGATGGCTTAATCATCCCTGTCCAATGCGAATACCTCGCCCTAGAAGGATTGGGACGCCTGATGGATACCATTCGACGCGTGCGCACCGCCCTCTTCCCCGACCTCGCTATTCGTGGCGTTTTGTTGACCATGTTCGACAGCCGCACAAACCTTTCGACCGAGATCGTAGAAGAAGTTAAACGCTTCTTCCCAAACAATGTCTTCCAGACAATTATCCCCCGCAGCATTCGCCTTGCTGAAGCTCCATCTTTTGGAAAACCGATCATCCTTTACGCTCCTCAATCCAGCGGAGCACTGGCTTATGAATCTTTGACAAGGGAAATCTTAGAGGGCGATGGCATCCGCATTCCCTCGCCGATTTCACAGAATTGAGGTGGAACATGCCCAAACGGACGGTTCTCGGCCGCGGACTTGAGGCACTTATCCCCGCCGGTGAAGAGATCCAAGGCGCTCACCTTGTCCCAATCGAGCGAATTATCCCCAATCCTCTTCAACCGCGCTCACAAATCCAAGCGGAGGAGCTGGCAGAGTTAGCCGCCTCCATTAAGGAACATGGCATCTTGCAGCCTTTGGTGGTCAGCTACGATGCT
>CAKZNJ010000230.1 GCA_937129505.1 uncultured Anaerolineae bacterium
AGTTGAAAAAATTGAAATACAACCCCAATGGTTACCCCCCGCCACACTGCTTTTTCGCTCTCCCTTAAGAGGTGGACAGGAGTGTTCCGAATGCAAATTTCACCTTTTGAGGGCTGGTCAATGCCGGTAATCAAATTGATTAAGGTCGTTTTTCCACTACCAGATTTCCCGACGATCGAAACAAACTCACCCGCATAGATCTGTAGATTGACATCCTGCAAGGCGATAAACTGACCGGCATCAGTATGATAGATTTTACTTACTCCATTAAGCTGAATGATAGCTCCTTTATTTGAATCATCGTTCATGGTCAGTCCAGCATCGAGAATGCAATCTGTGGCTAATCCCTTAATCATTCGTGATCTAATACCTCACGCACTTGAAGTAAGGCTGCTCTGCGCGCAGGCAAGAGACTGGCAAAGACCCCGATCAACAAAATCACGCCGAACCAGATCAACAGCCCGATAAAGGAATAGCGGAAGTTCATTTGTGTTTCTAGCACAGCATAGATAACGACGGCGGCAAGAAGCGGACTAGAAATTGCCGAAGTGATCGCCCCCATAAGCCAGCTCACCAAGCTAACGACTATGCTTTCAGTCAGAACTATTTTGACCAACGCTTGATTGGCAGCACCAACGGCGCGCAATACTCCAATCTCACGCATCCTTTCCATGATATTGATACCTAACGTGCCGCTTAATCCCAAGCTCCCTACCAGTGCCAGTAAGCCAGCCATGAGCAGCAAAACGAACAAAATAATATTAAAAACTTCTGTAAACTCACTAAAAAAAGATGAGCGCGTAACGCTGTTGCTTCGACTGATCCCAGCGTTTCGGAATCGCTCTTGTAATCTATCTGCCAATTCATTTTGAACCACCAGCGATCCCAGCTTATTCTCATCAGCGAGCACGCGGATTTCGTCTACTTCATTGTGTCTACCGCTCAGGCGGGATAGTGAAGTGAAATCCATATAGATCCGTGGGCCGAAAATATGCTTCGAAACCACTCCCACGACCACGAAAGTATGGGTGCGCTCGCCCACTTTAATCTGAAGTTCTTTACCAACTTGAACATGGGGTTCTTCCATCAATAAATCGGCATTCACCACCACTTGCCTTGAGTTTGGTTGCGAAGAGAGCCATGTGCCGGCTAACAGTTTTGGATGAATCGTCTTGCTATTGGCAGGCAACCCCACAATCTCAATGCCTTGGCTCTCAGTGTGGTCAGAGCGCACAATCACGCCTTCACTAACCGCCCAGCCTTCAGCATAACTCACACCTTTAATTCTCAATGCCTCTCTCTCGGCGGCAATTTTACTTACGCCGGGCGGAAGATCCAACTTTGCATCAAAAGCCACATATCTTTCCACATCACGAATTTGAGCAGTCAACGAGGAGTACGTGCTAAAAGAGGCAATAAACATCGCCCCCGCAAGGGTCAGCGTACCCAGTGTAAACGCTAGGCGAGATTTACGGCGGAAAGTGTTCCTCAAGGACAAAAGTAAGGGGGGATTTACCGAACGAATTCGGCTCAGGAGCTGTTCAAATCGACTCGCCCGTTTTCTGTCTCCCAGACCATATTGATAAATCGCATCGTATACTGAGATGCGCGTCCCGTTAAGGATAGGGAAGATAGCCACGCAGATTGGCATCAAGATTCCTACAACAACCTGAATAGTCAGCACATCCCAAGTCAGGGTGACACGGGTGATATTGAAATTTAAAAATCGCGCTGCGAAATTGGCAAGCCACCAACTTCCAACCAATCCAAAGGGAACCGCTAGGATCAAACCAGCCAAGGCAAAGATCAAAACGTTGAGAAGATACATGCTTATGATTTGTTTTCGGGATGCTCCGATTGCCCTTAAGATACCAATCTGTTTCGTTTGCTGGATTAAAATCGCTGAAATCGTATTGACGATCAAGCCACCACTTAAGAGCGTCGCCATAACACTCATAATCTGCAAGATAAGGATGAAACCGCGAATTTGATTATGCGCCCAGTGTTCACCGGGATCAGATCCAACGCCGGGGATGCGAACACTAAACACCTGATACCCAGCCGGTTCAATGACCCGTTTCTTGATTTTTTCTGCAACTTCTAGGGCGGTTGTTTTCTCGATATGATTTCCCTCAATAACCACTTCCAAACGATTGAAGGCGGGCATCTCGCCCATCCAGCGCAGGGTATCGAGGCTAATATAACCCGTAGCATCCCCCATAATTGCAAATGGCATCTCGTTCACATCATGAGCGATACCGGTTAGGGTCAACTCGAATTTACGGTCTTCACCCAGCTTGATCAGCACTTTATCACCGAGTTCATATCCCAACAATTGTGCTGACTGACGCTCTAGGATAATCTCACGAACACGGGGAGGAAAAACTCCCTGCTCCATCCTAAAACGATTAATTTGCAAAGAGGAAACGTCGGGAAGAATATGTAAAGTCAGATTTTCATAGTCCCCTTGAGGGTGGTAGATTTCTGCGCGAACAATGCGTCGCGCTTGGGCTTGTCTGACTTCTCGAATCACTTCAACAGAATTCGCAACTTCTTTTGGAAATGGCGAGAGATAGAGATACACATGAGCTGGATTGCCATCTTTGAACTGGTTATAGAGGTCGTGTTGGATGATATGAGAGGCATTGTAAATCATCCCAATCGTCCCCACCCCAACCGCAATTGAGAGTGTTACCAGAAAGAAACGAGTCTTATTGCTCCAGAGGTCCTGCCATATTTTTATCCAGCGCGCATCGATGTTCATCATTGCTGCAACACTCCATCAACAATCTCGACTTTCCGTGTCGCCCATTTCAAAGCTCCAGCATCATGCGTGACCATTAGCACAGTTTTTCCTCTCGTCACAAATGAAGCAAATAAATCCATTATCTCTTCTGTCGTATGCGAGTCGAGGTTTCCGGTAGGTTCATCGGCAATAATAAGGGGCGGGTCATTCGCCAAGGCGCGTGCAATCGCAACTCGCTGCTGTTGCCCCCCCGAGATTTTAGCGGGAACCTTGCGTGCGTGATCCTGCAAACCCACCTGACGTAATAGCTCAAACGCCCGCTCTCTGCGTTCCCGAATTGGCACTTCACCCAATAAATCCATGCTAATTTTGACGTTCTCCCAAATGCTCAGCGTAGGGAACAATTGGAAGAATTGGAAAACAACCCCAAGGTTTTTCCCTCTCCATCGCGTCCGTTCCTCCTCGCTCAAGTCTCGGATGGACTTGCTGCGAAAAAGGATCTCGCCTCTGGTAGGTGTGTCGATGGCAGTCAACATATTGACCAGAGTGGATTTCCCTGCGCCTGATTTACCAAAAATTACGATAAACTCACCTTCTGCAACCGAAAGGTTGATACCCTTTAAAGCAGAAACCTCTCCGCTAGGCGTCTCATAAATCTTCCATAAATCAATCGCTTCCAGCAAAGATAATGACTCGGATGGCTGCAAGTGAGCCACCGTCACAGGATCGCCAGCTTTGTCGTGATGGTCAATACGATTCATAGTGCTAACAGGCATTCTTTGATTACCTAGCCAGACAATACCCTATCTCAAGGTCGTTTCGTCTTGCATACAAGGCTCTATCTTACTCGATATTTCTTACCTTGCGTGTAAGAATTCAGTTAATTCACCATAAAGATAAATAGCCTAGGCATAACTTTCAGGGATTGCTCTCCTTACAAGTATAATACATACCGACTAGTCGGTATGTATTATACTTGATTAATAAATAATTTTTCAATATGCTTAAGAAAATTTAGGCAAATTGGGAGGTAATTTTACACCTACCCTTGAACGTTGCGTAATAGCTTTGGCCGATAGCGCCGGATATACATCCGATAGGCTTGAGCCTCCGCTTCTATGCGACTCTTATCCCAACCGAAACCATCAGCCGCCACTTGTATGGCGGGCTCAAGGATGTCCAAACCGGCTTTATTGTTATACGCTCCCATGCAACGGCGCAGTAAAACATCCTGGATATTCTCAGCCTGCTCTTCTTGGAAAGCAAAAATGACTTCGGCAGCGATAGTGGGATCGTCTGCACTTAAGCGCTCCTTCAATTTTGCATCTTTTGTTGCCAACTCAAGAATTTTCTCTGCACGAACACCATAAATTTCAGTCAAATGATCGGCAATATCCTTATCGAAACCGCTTTTTGCGATAAACTTTTTGCGGAACTCGGTAAAACTGCCCTGCCCCGCTCCCGGTAAAGGAATTTGCTTTGTCAAACAGGGCTTGATTGGTTCGTTTAACTTCTTTCCCACCAAATCCACACACTGTTCGGCTAAATTGCGGAACGTCGTTAACTTACCGCCAATGATTGAAATCAAGCCTTCAAATTCCGGTGCATGATCGTGAATGATATGCCTTCGGGTAATCGCTGCGGTCTTTTTATCACCAACGTAAGGCAAGGGGCGAATACCGGAATAGGTGTATAAAACCTGATCTAGATTGAGTTTAGCAGAAGGAAAGATGCCATTGGTTTCATTCATCAGATAGCTTATCTCGTCATCATCAATTTCGACATGATCCAAGTCCCCTTGATAAGGTAAGTCTGTCGTGCCAATTAGGACTCGTCCAGTCCATGGGATCACAAACATTGGGCGTCCATCCGCTCTAGCTTCGAAGTACACAGCCATTTTCGGTGCGCCTGGAAACGGCGGAACTACCAAATGGCTTCCCTTCGTCCCTCCGATTAAGCGCTTTACAGGC
>CAKZNJ010000231.1 GCA_937129505.1 uncultured Anaerolineae bacterium
CCGCCATTCGTAACCCGCCTTCCAGCGGTTGAAGACAAACCAAGCCAGCTGGACCGCTGCAAACATAAACAGAGTCATGCTGTTGAATTCACCCCACTTCGGTAGCCAGCCATTTGGGTTTATTTGCAGCGTCATGGGCGAAAAGGCAGTTGGATCTTTGAACGGGCCGGTGATTGCCCAAGCAGTGAAATAATCAGCGATCATGTTGAGCATCAGCGTGACGATAAACTCGCTCATCCCAAAGAAGCGCCGCAACAGGGCGGCGATGCTAGCCCATAACATGCCCCCTACCATAGCAAGCAAGGCAAGAGTGGGAATCATCAAAGCTGGAGGCAGGTCAAGGTACAGCCCGCCAACGGTGGTAAACAACGCCCCCATAATTAGCTGACCTGGTTGTCCCAAGTTGATCACTCCCGATGCAAAGGCAATCGCCGCCGAAAGACCTGGTAAAACCAATGGTACAGCATTGCGCAAAGTGGTAGCAAATGGATAGTATCCAAGCAAAGAATAGCGAAAGAGCGCTTCATAAGTGGCGAATGGATTGTAACCCTGCATCGCCAGCAGGATTGCACCGAGTAGTAAGGCTATGATGATCCCAATCAGCGCATTCAGAATTTTCTGTCTCATACAGGCTGTGGATGCCCCTCCAGCATTAAGGATCCTATTTCCTGAGGGGTGGTTTGCTCAACCGGCAGGTTGCCGACTAATTTGCCCCGATACAGCACGAGAATACGGTCGGAGAGTAAAAAGATCTCTTCTAAATCAGCCGAAATCATCAAAATTGCCCGTCCCTCAGCGCGGATACGCAGAATTTGATCGTGGATATATTCCATCGAGCCAACATCCAAACCGCGCGTGGGTTGATCCAGCAAGGTAAAATCACCTTGCAATAAAAGCTCGCGTCCGACAATAACCTTTTGTTGGTTACCACCGGATAACGTGCGGAAAGGTGCCCCCAGCGAGGGCAAGACGACCGCAAAGTTGTCAACCAATAAACGGGTGAACCGCTGAGCGTATTTTATGTCTAGCAGTAAACCCTTCCAGCCTGAAAGATGCGGGTTTAGACGGTGATGGGTCATGATGGCATCTTCCCAAACGGAAGCAGTCAAGCTAGCTCCCATTTTTCCCCGATCTTGCGGGACATACGAAATGTATTTTCGCCTGTCAAGGATCGAGGCATAGGTGATGTCCAGATCGCCAATGAAAATTCGTCCGCTGGTCGGCTTTTCAATCCCCATCAAGGTATTGACTAATTCAAACTGTCCGTTGCCTTCAACTCCAGCCACCCCCACAATTTCACCACGCTGCACTTCAAAGTTCAAATTGTCCAGACGCACCCGCCCATGATCATCGCGCAGGGAGAGATTCTCTACCCGCAACACGACTTGACCGGGTGACTGAGGGGTGCGCCGGCTGGTAAAGAGCACCTCCCGACCGACCATCATGCGCGCTAGTTCCGAGCGTGTCGTGGCGGCAGCTTCGACCGTCTCCACTTTTTTGCCTTTGCGCATTACAGTGATGCGGTCACTCAGTTCCAGCACTTCTTCTAGCCGATGTGAAATGAATATGATCGTGTGTCCCCCATCCCGCAATCGGTTTAATTCAGCAAATAACTGCGGAATTTCCTGTGGAGCTAAGACCGCTGTGGGTTCATCCAGAATTAGCACCTCTACATTTCGGTAAAGCAGGGTGAGGATTTCCACCTTCTGTCGGGCAGCCACCGAGATGTTCTCGATTTTGGCATCTGGATCTAGGTTAAATTGAAACTCGTCAATTTTTTGTTGAACCGATTGGCGGGCACGTTGACGGTCAATTTTTCCCAGCCAGTTTACTGGCTCGACACCCAAAATAATATTTTCCCAAACGCTATATTCGGGAATCAGCACAATCTCCTGATGAACCATGCCAATTCCCGCAGCAATCGCTTCACCGGGCTCACGAAAGGAAACGGGCTTTCCTCTGTAGATGATCTCCCCAGAGTTTGCATGGGTCAGACCGTACAACACTTTCATCAGCGTGCTTTTGCCGGCGCCATTTTCCCCTACAATCGAGTGGATTTCACCGCGTCGAAAGTCAACTGTCACATCGTCCAGCGCCAGCACACTCGGTGGATAGACCTTGACGATGTGACGCATTTCGATCAGAGTTGATTTGCTGGTCATCTCTCTGCTATAAATCCTTAGCACGATGGGTGAAGCCTAGCTTCACCCATCAGAGCAGATTTGGAATAAGGGTAGCAGGAAACTTACTGCCAAACCTCCTGATTGTTATACAATTCAATTTTGAGACTGCCGTTGATGATCTGTTCACGAAGTGCCAAAACTTGGTCAATAATCGATTGAGGCAGCACCTGAACTTGAGCTTCGAGAGCGATGTCCACGCCACCCGTGGCGATACCATATTTTAGTACTTGACCTGCCTGATACGTGCCATCGTTAATGGTTTTGTAGATATCCTCGATGGCTTTGCCAACGTTTTTAATGTCACTGGCAATCACATGACCGGGCTCTAGATCATTCTGGTTGGTATCCACGCCGATCGCATAGAGTTGGCGTTCACGGGCGGCTTGGAGAACACCGATGCCTGCAGCCGCAGCAACCTGAAAGACAACATCAGCTTTCTGGTCATAAAGCTGTAAAGCCGCTTGTTTACCGCGCGCTGAGTCATCCCAAGCTCCGCCAAGGGATTTCTTCAAGACCTGAATTTCGGGATCAACCGATTTTGCGCCGTTTTCATAGGCAAATATAAAAGCATTGACCACTGGGTCTACATCACCACC
>CAKZNJ010000232.1 GCA_937129505.1 uncultured Anaerolineae bacterium
CGCAAAACACATCCCTGCTACCATACCATAGACATGGAACAAGGGAATTGCCATTAAAACCACTTCTTTGCCCTCTTCCACATCTGGCATCCAACTATGAATTTGAAGCGAATTGGCAACGAGGTTTCGATGAAGTGCAATCGCACCCTTTGAAATTCCCGTTGTACCGCCGCTGTACTGGAAGAGCGCAATATCATCCGGCGTGATTTCGAGTTTCGGGCGTGAGGATGGAGGATACTTTGCCAACAAATCTTGCAGCCAATAATCACCCTCCTGAATTTGAACGCGAAAACCGCCTTTCTTCTCTTTGGCGAGAGTAAATAACACTTTCAATATCGGCGGTAAGGTTTCTTTTAAGTTTGTAACAATTGCTTTTTTGATCGGTGTGTTAGGTTGCACCTTTTTAATCGTATTATAGAAGTTGCTCATCACAAGCATAACTTCTATCCCCGCATCTTTTACTTGGTGTTCGATTTCCCGGGGTGTATATAATGGATTAGTAGCGACAACAACGCCCCCTGCTTTCAAAATCCCGAAGTATGCGATCACAAATTGAGGGGTATTTGGCATAAAAATCCCCACCCGGTCTCCCTTTTTTACTCCTAAATCAGCCAAAGCTCCTGCTAACCGGTCTGTTAATTCATTCAGTTCCTTGTAAGTAATTACTGCCCCTTTAAATATCGTACAGGGTGAATTGGGGTATTTTTGGGCTGATTGTTCTAGTAAATCAAATAAAGTGATCTCCGGGTAATCAAGATAAAAGGGCACCCCCTTATCATAGTGTTTATACCATGGACGTTCAAACATAACCTCCTCCTTTTGGCAATCAAAAAAAGAACTCAGGCCTCACCTAAGTTAAGTATAGACTAAAATCAAGAGAAGTCAATTGATTTTCTGGCTAATTTACTGGATCATTCCATAACGTCTCATTGCGGTGTTCAAGATAAGGTTGACAAGTTCAGTATGGCTAATTCCCAGCGCTGCTGCTTCGATAACCAAATCAGAAACCCCGGGTGACAACCCCGGCAAAGGATTAATTTCAAGCACATAGGGTTTCCAGTGATCACTTTGGTCTAAGCGGAAGTCAACTCGAGCAACATCTAGGGCACCGGTTACCCGAAAAACTGCAGCGGTATACCAATTCAGTTCTTGAACCATATCCTCTTCTAATGGAGCAGGACAGATGTAGTTCAATTGGTCGGCTAGGTCAACTTTTAAGCGATTGCTATAAACGACATCACTACATTGAAATGGCGTAAGGTCAACTTCCAAAGGCGGCAAAAAAGTCAAACCCGCTTGAATGCGGGGGGACTCTTCATCATCGGGTAAGCGGCGAGCTGCGGGAGGTTTTAGGTTGCCAATCACCCCTACGGTAATTTCTCTCCCTTCAACATACCTTTCAACCAGCGCCGGCTGCTGATATTTGGTTAAGATTTCTTGGATTTGGATTTTCAATTCTTTTTCATTGTTGACTATAGATTTCTCAGAAACGCCTATTCCAGTTCCCTCGCGACTCGGTTTCACGAATAAGGGGAATTGCAACTCTGGACTCATCGTTTCGTCGGCGTCCTCAAACACTTGGAAAGGTGGAGTGGGTAAATCGTGATAGGTTAAAACCCTTTTCGTCATTGGCTTATCCAGAGTAAGTGCAAGGGTTAGGACTTTTGAACCAGTATAAGGGATACGCAACATCTCGAGGATGGCTGGCACCTGCGCTTCACGAGCATCTCCAAAATGGCCCTCACAGATATTGAAACACAAATCAGGGCGATATTTGCGCAAGGTATCCACTAACGTTACATCGCCCTCCAAAAACTCACATTCATGGCCGCCGACGCGAATCGCTTCCACAATTGCATTAACCGTCTTTTCCGAGTCGAGATCATCCCACTGATCGAGGGGCATCCCAGGAAGTTTAGGTGCATTCTTCTTAAGGTTGGCTAAAACTGCAATACGTTTCTTCTCCATATTGTTTCCTTTTCTTACACCTTCAAGATAACCTGCCCATTAATATCCATCATTTCTTGCTGGCCAAGTTCATTGATAACAACGATTTTCGCATTTGCCAAATGTCGAGAGAGCTCTATTAACTTTCGCAAAACGACATCATAATCTACGGAAGGAGGCCGCCGGCTCGCATTGGTCAGCCAATATTGGCGCAGTGAAGACAGCTCCCCTTGGGCTTTCTGTCGAAGTTCACGGATCTGTCCCTCAATCTCCGGAACTTGGGCAAAGCGGCGTTGTTGGATTTCCCATAATCGGTCATAACGATAGATATCCGCTTCAATGCGCTCAATTCGCGCTTGTTCTTGGGTTGCCCATTGTTCATATTGGAGGAATTTTTCTAACAAGCTCCGGTAACCGCTAATCATTTCGCCCAGAGCCTTGACCAGTTGAATGACTGAAATTGGCTGACTTTGTATATTTTCCCATTTCTCATCCAATTGTAGAATCTCATTTCTTTCCACTGTCAGCATCAATGAGTTCGGCGGCCATTTGCGTTGGGCGGGAATAATTTTTTGTAAATCTAAAAATTTGGCTTGGGTAGTTTTTTGAAGTGTTTGGAACTCTTGATAAACGGAAAGGAGGGGTTTTTCAACTTGTTCAGCCAATTGCTTGCTCACCGCAAAGCTTTCCTGCCAGGTATCAAAGACGATCTTCATCCCCCCTACTAATTTTTCCATAGGGATGCTCATCCGTGATGTCCTTCTAAAGTCAAAGATTTCTTCCTTTCGCGCAAGCAATTCTTTTGCCCGATAGATCAACCCATCCTCAAAAAGACCAATTTGATCCAAACGGCTGATTCGTTTTTCCAGATCAGCTAACAGTTTTAGACAATCGCTCTCAACAATCGACATCCAGCGATTAGCAGCCTGTTCAATATCCATATTAAGTTGGTTTAGCTTGCTCTGCTTGTGAGTTAATGTATCCTTTTCACGCTGCCGAAACGCCGCTTCACATAAATCGAAGCGGCGGTCCAACTGCACAATCTCCTTTTCGGCTTTGTCCGCTAATAAGGGTTGACTGAGGACAAACATCGTGATTTGGGCAAATTGGTTACGGCTAGTTTTTAGCAACTCTAGGTTGCGCCTTTCATTATTGACCAAATTGCGAAATACCTGGTCAATCACGCTCATTCGTTCCCGAAAGGTGACCATCTGGCGAAAAACTTCGTCCATTGTCGATGCAAGTTGACTAATCGAACTCTCGGAAAGTTTTTTGGAAGTCAGTTTTTCAGTTAGATACTCGTAATTTTTCTCAAGCTCCTGTAGATGCTTGTCGAAAGTAACCACCCAATCCCGATTAGGCCAATTTCGTGGGTCGTATGGTCGAATAGCATCTGCTAACTTCTTTGCCTCTTCAATCCATTGCTTTGCTTTGCTGATTTCCTGACTTTGGTATAACCTCATACAATCACGATGCAGGATTTCTACTTGAGCTGTCTGTTGGTTGATCTCTAAAAAAATACTCTGAAGCTCAGCAGCTTCTTTGACTAAAGGTATCAAGGTATCGAGGGAATAAGGTTGATTCGTAGAGAGAAGCATCTGATACTTTTCGATGGCTTGACGGAAACGATCGCCGCTAAAATCCCACTCAATTGACAAAGACGCCTTACCAATTGCATCAAACCTACTTTTAATTTTGTCGGCTAATTCACGAATGGATTGTACCAAGCGTTGATATTGAAAAAACTGTTGTCGACGTTGGCGCAGGAACTGCTGTTCGCCTTGAATTCGATGAATGAAATTACTCAATTCAGAGGCTAAGCCGGCTATCTTCTCATTAGCAAGATTGTTTCTGTTTCCCTGTAATTGTTCCAATAGATTCTTCCACTCCCCCAACTTCAGCTTTTGCTCCCTCAAGTCAATTTCATCAGGAAAATAAGAAATCAATTGAGCAAAGCGTTCAAACTCCTTGAATGCTAAGGCAACTTGATGGTCTAAGGCTAGAAATTGATTTCTCCAGCGATCTGCTTGCTGAATGATATTGAGAATACTTGGCAAATCCCTTTGGACGATTTGAAACACCATACGAACATCTTCTTGGTTCACTTCATTCACAAGCGTTTCATAAGGTTCAGATAAGAAGTAAACCGGTATGTCTTGAATATCTCTGTCTATCTCATTGAGTTGCACAAGCTGCCCCTCATATTCATTGCCACACAATCCCAATTTCCCAAGTTCGCTTAGCAAGGATTTTGCTTGTTGAAAATACTCCATCAATTCTCGGCACTGCAAGGCGATTGACCAAGGAAATTCCTTGATCTGGTCAAAACGAGTTTCGATATGTTTGAGTTCTTGTTCTAAGGCATCACAGTTATTCCTGCATTGCAAGCAATGATTTCGCAAATTTCGGATGCACAGTATATTCCATCTGCCGCGCAGATTCCACACGGCAGACTTCTCGATGCGGGTTAGCTGTCCCCGAAGGCGGATATATTGTTGAACATGTCCTTTAACTCGTTTTTGGAGGGCTTCCATCTCTGCATCAATATCGTTCAGGCTGGTTACAAAGGGTTCTTCCCGATAAGAGTCAAAGGAACGGCGAAGGGAGATGATTTGCGATAGTCTCCTTTCAATTCTTCGAACCTCTACTCCAACCTTGTGGCAATGCAGCTTTGTGCTTCTAAGCCACCCTAGGGCTATCAGAAAGTAAAGTGCCAAACCGAATAGAAGAACCGCAAGAAAGCCAATAACCACTTCGCTCATCTTTCGCCGTCCTCACTTTGGGGACTTTCCCACCAATCTCTAACAGCGGCAAGCACCTCATCGATCACCCCCTCTAAAGCAAGAAACCAATGAATGGTTGGATCACCAGCCCGAAACCAATTTGCCTGTCGACGGATCAATGTGCGTGTGCGGCGCTTGATTAAACAGATCGCATCAGCAAGGGTGAGCGAACCATTGAGATAATCCGCCAGCTCTCGATAACCGATAGCACTGAAAGACGGTAAATCAGGGCTATATCCTTGCGATAACAAGCGTTGCACTTCTTCCATCCAACCCTCCTGGATCATTCGATCAATTCGCTCATCGCACTTCGCATAAAGCTCTACTCTCGGCAAGGTCAAACCCACTACAAACGACTCAAAAGATAAGCGACATCCTTTTCGTTGTTGAGAAAATGGCTTACCAGTAGCAAAGATCACTTCGAACGCCCGAATCAGCCGGCGCAGGTTTCGCGGGTCAATCATCTTTGCGGCGTCAGGGTCAAGATATGCTAGCAAACGGCGCCGGGTTTCTGGCTCAACCTCGTTCAAGATTTTTTCTAAAATTGATCGGAGCTTCTCGTTCGGTGGCACCGCAGGTGGCTGCCAACCTTCCAGTACAGCGCGGTAATATTGCCCCGTGCCTCCTACCAAAATAGGCACTTTCTTTCGCTTAAAAATCTCTTCGATGGCGTGGTAAACATGTTCC
>CAKZNJ010000233.1 GCA_937129505.1 uncultured Anaerolineae bacterium
CCTTTCTATTCAAAGAATTTGCATCGTCCGAATCTCCTGCCGCCCGTAAGGGCATTAAGACGCTACCCGCCCGTTCATTCCGCCCGCCCTGACTGTATGTCCGAATCTCCTGCCGCCCGTAAGGGCATTAAGACATTTCACAGTACTCGTATTCAGATAACAGGTCTGAAAGTCCGAATCTCCTGCCGCCCGTAAGGGCATTAAGACGCGGATTTGACCTGGCTTAACGGTACATACATGTACCGTCCGAATCTCCTGCCGCCCGTAAGGGCATTTAAACCACAACCAAACCCCTTCCCACGTGGGGAAGGGGTGAATGTTTTTAACAAGGCAAAGCGCATTGGGGTGTCCCCTTAGGGTCGCAGGCGTCCTCGCCTGCGCCATATGGCAGCCCCGACGCATCATTCCGCAGGCGCCTCGCCCCCTCCACCCCCTGTCATTCTGCAGGAGCACCAACGCGCCCTCGTGTCATTCCGAAGGAGCGGAGCGACTGACGAATCTTTGCCCAAGATTTTTCACTTCGTTACTCATGACATCATTGTGCGGGGGCTGTTGGAGCAAGGCAAAATCCAAGCCCAGCCGAACATGCCTGCTTGGTAGCTGAGCGGAATTGATGTTATTCCCTCATCCCCTCCCACTCCCCCACAGGGCGAAGGGAGCTTGCCCCTCCTCGCCCTTTCGTGACCCGCCGCCCTCATCCCCTCCCCTTCCCCCACAGGGGAAAGGGAGCTTGACTCCTCGCCCTTTCATGGGAGAGGAAGCGGGGGTGAGGGGTATAGGTCGAGTAGGCGAGTGATCTCCCCGCTGCCCTCCCCATTCAGATCGGGTACAATACTAATATGGACAACCATCGTCTCCTCGCTGAGCTGTGGCGCAAAATCTACGGCGCAGAGCACGAAGACTCCTTTGATGCCTTGCTCGCCCTCCTGCACTCCTATCAAGGTAAAATCCCCCTCCCGCCGCGCAGCACGCTCGATCAACGTGATGCCTTTCTAATCACTTATCCCGATCAAGTGCAGGAAGCTGGACAGCCGCCCTTGGAATCGCTGAGCCACTTCTGCCAGAAGCAGCTCGCTGACTTAATCACCGTGATTCATCTGCTCCCCTTTTACCCCTGGTCCTCCGACGATGGCTTTGCGGTCATTGACTACCGCCAAGTGGCGCCGCAGTATGGCGATTGGAAGCACATCCATGAGTTGGGGCGGCACTTCCGGCTGATGTTTGACGCTGTGGTCAATCACATCTCTGCCCAGAGCGCTTGGTTTCAAGCCTTCTTGCGCGGCGACCCCCGCTATCAAGGCTACTTCATCCCCATTGCGGGCGAAGTTGACCTCTCGGCGGTCTTTCGCCCGCGCACCACCCCTTTGCTGACCCCCTTCCAAACCGCCTACGGAGAGCAGCGCCTCTGGACCACCTTCAGCGCCGATCAGGTGGATCTGAATTACCGCAACCCTCAGCTCCTGCTCGAAATCCTTGACCTGCTGTTGTTTTATGCCCAGCACGGCGCTTCTTTTCTGCGCCTAGATGCGGTCGCCTTTCTGTGGAAGGAAATCGGCACAAGCTGTCTCCACCTGCCCCAGACGCATGCCCTGATTCAGCTCTTCCGCGCCGTGCTCGAGTCGGCCGCAGCGCATGTCCGTCTGATCACCGAGACCAACGTGCCCCACCACGAAAACATCTCCTACTTCGGCGATGGCAGCAACGAAGCCCATCTGGTCTATAACTTTGCCCTGCCGCCGCTGGTGCTGCACACCTTGCTCGGCGGCGATGGCGAACGGCTCGCCGAGTGGGCAGCGGCGCTGAGTTTCCCCTCCGAGCAGGTGACCTTTTTGAACTTTTTAGCCTCGCACGATGGTATCGGCCTTGGACCAGTGCGGGGGCTCTTGAGCGAAGCGGAGCTGGATGCCTTGGTCAGCGCCGCCCTGCAGCGCGGTGGCTTGGTTTCTTATAAGGCAAACCCGGATGGTTCAGCCAGCCCCTATGAACTCAACCTCAATTATTTGGATGCCCTCAGCGATCCGATGGGAGAAGAACCGCTTGAAATGCAGGTGCGGCGCTTTTTAGCTGCGCATGCGCTGATGCTGATCATGCCCGGCGTGCCCGCGCTGTACTTTCATAGCTTGTTCGGCTCGCGCGGTTGGCTGGAGGGCGTGCGGCAAACCGGGCAAAACCGGGCAATCAACCGCCAGAAATTGCAGCGCGCCCAGTTGGAAAAGGAATTGGCCGAGCCGGGCTCGCTGCGCCAGCGCGTCTTTAACGGCTTGAAGCGCTTGCTTCGGGCGCGCGCCAGCACCGCTGCGTTCGCCCCCTTTGGGGCGGTCTGGAATGTGGTAGAATGTCCAAAGGGCATTTTTGCTCTGCACCGCCAAAGGCGCGCCGGGGGAGAGGTCGTCTTTTGTTTGCAAAACCTTCGCCCCCAGCCGCAGACGTTCTCCCTGAGCGACTTCCCCTCCTCTGCCCCTCTGGGCGGCGGGTGGTTTGACTTGCTCGAAGGGCGGACGATGGAAATCTCACCCGCCTCTGCTCTGACCCTCGAGCCCTATCAATCCCGATGGCTGGTGCCGGCTGCCGCGGAGAAGAAACAGTGAGCGAACATTTGCCGACCAAAAATCTGCATATCGGATTTGTATCCATGCGCTTTAACTCGACCGATGGCGTCTCGCTTGAGTCGAGCAAATGGTGCAGTGTGTTAAGTCAGTTAGGACATTCCTGTTTTTACTTCGCCGGTCAGTGTGACCGCCCGGCGGATCGCTCCTATGTCGTCCCCGAAGCGCACTTCGACCATCCCGAAATCCTCGACATCACTCGCATCGCCTTCTCCAACCGCGTTCGCCCGCCGGTGCTCAGCATCCGCATCCGCGATCTCGCCGCTTACCTCAAGGAACACTTGATCAAGTTCATCCAGAAATTCGATATTCACGTCTTGTTGGTTGAGAACGCCCTCTCGATCCCGATGAACATCCCCTTGGCGTTGGCGCTCACCGAGCTGATCGCCGAAAGCGGCATCCCCACCATTGCCCACCATCACGACCTGTTCTGGGAACGCAAGCGTTATCTGGTCAACTGCGTGTGGGACTACATCAATATGGCTTATCCGCCGCGCTTGCCCAGCTTGGTGCATGTGGTCATCAACAGCTCGGCCGCCAATCAACTGAGCCACCGCCGCGGCATCGCCGCTTATGTGATTCCCAACGTGATGAATTTTGAAGAACCCCCGCCGCCGCCCGATGCGTATTCAGACACCCTGCGCGCCGACCTCGGCATCGCCGAGTATGAGTACTTCTTCCTCCAGCCGACGCGCGTGGTGCGCCGAAAAGGGATCGAGAATTCCATTGAGTTTGTGCGCCGCCTCGGACTGCCCGCCCGGTTGGTGATCTCGCACGCCAGCGGCGATGAGGGCGACGAATACGCCCAGCATCTCTTCACCTATGCCGAGCTGATGAACATCAAGCTGATCATGGCAAGCGCGATCGTCGGCGAAAAGCGGGGCACCCTGCCCGATGGGCGCAAAATCTATTCCCTGTTCGACATCTACTCGCGCTGTGATCTGGTCACCTATCCTTCCCTGCTGGAGGGGTTTGGGAACGCCTTTTTGGAGGCGATTTACTACAAGCGCCCCTTGCTGGTCAACAATTACACCATCTATTCGATTGATATCAAGCCGAAGGGGTTTCGGGCAATCGAATTCGACGGCTTTATCACCGAGAAAACGTTGGAGCTAGCCCGTCAGGTTTTGGAAAACCCCGCTTTGGTGGAGGAGATCACCGAACACAATTACCGTCTAGGCAAGCGCTATTATTCCTACCGCACGCTTGCCAATCAACTGAAGGGCATTCTCCACATTCTCTCGGGAGAAGAAGGATGAAGTTGGTTTTGGTGCATTACAGCGCCCCGCCGATCATCGGCGGCGTGGAGAGCGTCATCGGACATCACGCCCGCCTGTTTGCCGAACATGGGCACGAAGTCAGCATCCTTGCCGGGCGCGGGGCGAGGTTCGATGAGCGGGTGAAATTTGTCAAGCTGCCCTGGTTCGATTCGCGCCACCCCGACATCCTCGCCATCAAGGGCGAGCTGGACCAGGGGCGGGTCCCCGAGCGCTTTTACGATCTAGTGGATAAACTAACTCTGCTGTTGCGCCAGCAGGTACAGGATGCGGATTGGCTCATCGTCCACAACGTCTGTTCCCTGCATAAGAACCTCGCTCTTACGGCCGCTTTGCACCGTTGGAGCAGTACGGAGCGCCGCCCGCCGCTGATTCTCTGGCATCACGATTTAGCTTGGACGACGCCGCGCTACCAGCCCGAACTGCACAACGGCTATCCCTGGGATTTGCTGCGCAAAGACTGGCCGGGGGTGCAACACGTGACCGTCTCGCACCTGCGCCAAAAAGAGCTCGCCGAGTTGCTCGGCATCCCTTTGGAGCGCATCCGGGTTATCCCAAACGGGCTGGATTTCCTCGCCTTTTATAAGGTAGAACCAAAAACACAAGCGCTGATCGCTCAGCTCGATCTGCTCTCGGCAGAGCCGTTATTCCTTCTGCCGGTGCGCATTACGCCGCGCAAGAACATCGAGCTTGCCCTGCAGATTTTAGCCGAAGTGCGTCAGCGTCTGCCCCAGGCCGCCTTGCTGGTCACCGGGCCGCTGGGCGCTCACAACCCCAAGAACCAGCAGTATTTCGAGCGTCTGCTCGAACTGCGCCGGCGTTCGGGTCTGGAGGGCGCAGCGATCTTTCTGGCTGAAGTGAGCGAGGAAACGCTGCCCGACGCGGTCATCGCCGACTTTTATCGTTTGGCGGATGCGCTGCTGCTGCCCAGCCGCGAAGAGGGGTTTGGCATCCCCGTCCTCGAAGCTGGTTTGAGCCGCATGCCCGTCTTTTGCTCCGCGATTCCGCCCCTGCGCGAGATCGGCGGGGAACAGATTTTCGCCTTCTCTCTGGAGGAGTCACCGCAAGAGATCGCCCGGCGAATTGAGGCAACGCTGCAGAGCAATCCCATCTGCGCTTTACGCCGCCGCGTGCGCCGCGAATACCAATGGGAGCGGATTTACCAAACCCATCTGGCGCCCCTCATCGAAGGGAGGCAGAGAGCATGAACGCCTCGTATCGGCGCGGCGCCTACCGCCGCATCGTCATCCCCATCCTGCCCCAAGCGGATAGTCGGGCTGCCCTGCGCTTGGCGCAGGCGATTGCCCACAAAAACCCGATTGTGCTGGTTGGGTTGGTTGGGGTGCCCGCCGAGGAGACTTTGAGTGTCGCGGCAATCCCTGCTCGGCAGGTGCGCGATGTGCTGCATCAATGGCAGCAGAGCGAGCCGGGTGTGCGCGTTCGCGAGCGCGTGCGCGCCTCTCATCAACCGTATGCCGATTTATGCGCCGTGGTGCAAGAGGAGCGGGCGGATCTCTTGATCCTTGAATGGCCGACCCACTTTGAACAGATGAGGATCGAATTAGATGAAGCGCTGAAAATTTACCCCTGCGAGCTAGTGATTTTGCGGGGCGACATCCCGCCAAACCCTCAGCGGATTCTGGTCCCCATTCGGGGTTCGGTTCCCGCCGAGCAGAGCCTGCGCTTTGCCTTCGCCCTTGCCCACGCCAGCCGCGCCCGTGTCGTCCCCCTGCATGTCGTCTCTCCCTCCGAGCCCACCCTTGAACCATCGGCGCGAGGGCTGGTCGGTGTACTGCAGCAGATGCCCGAGGTGGAGTGGATCATCGCTCAATCGGAGGATGTCGTTGCGGTGATTCTCCAGCATGCTCACCAAGCCGACCTGCTCATCATGGGCACCATGGCAAAGCCGGGTGAGCGGTCGACCTTAGTCGGACCGATCACGGCGCAAATCCTCCAGAACGCTCCCTGCGGAGTCATTGCCATCCGCTCGGCGCGCCCCATGCCGCTCGATGTGAGCGAGGAAATCGCCTCTGCCAGCTCCATTTCCGTGTTGGTGGATAAGTGGTTTGCCGAAAACACCTATTCCGCCGATGAATTTGCAGATTTATCGCACCTCGTTGAGCTAAAGCACAAGCAAGGCATCACGATCAGCCTTGCTTTGCCTGCCTTGAACGAAGAGGAGACGGTTGGCAATGTGATCGCCACCATCAAAGGCGCCCTGATGGATGAAGTGCCGTTGTTGGACGAGATCATTCTGGTCGACTCGAATTCGAGCGACCAAACCCGCCACATCGCTAGCGAGTTGGGCATCCCCGTCTACATTCACCAGCAGGTGCTTCCCGAGGTAGGCGCGAGGAGCGGCAAGGGAGAGGCGTTGTGGAAAAGCCTCTATCTCACCCAGGGCGATATCGTTTTGTGGATCGATACCGACATTGTCAACATCCACCCTCGCTTCGTCTACGGCTTGATCGGGCCGC
>CAKZNJ010000234.1 GCA_937129505.1 uncultured Anaerolineae bacterium
TCGATCAGGGCATCGGTTGCAACATCCATAACCTCGTGCACTTGTTTCTGAATTTGGTTAACCCGATCAACTACGTAAGAGACATCGGTATGGCAAGCTCCGCAGGCTTGTTCGGGCATGAAGAGGGGGCTTTTGACATCGTGATTGGAAAATTTGGCTGCCCCATCCCGAACATAGGGCATGTGGCAATCAGCACAAGCAACCCCTGCGCGGTAATGGGTGCTGTTCATGGCAAACAACTCGTATTCGGGGTGCTGAATTTTGATCATTGGCGCCCCCGTAATTTTGTGATCCCAATCCTTAAAACCAATTTGATTGTAATAATCGGCGATGTTATCTGCGCTCAATCCCAAGTCCCAAGGGAAGGTTAGATATTTGCCCTCGCCCTTGAAATAATATTCGACATGGCAATTGGCACAGACAATGGTGCGCATTTCTTGTCGGGTAAAGGTTCGCCAATCTTTCCCGATTTCTTCAAGAGCTTCTTCTAGAGCAGGATTGGTCACGATCAACCGCATCGTATTGGCTTCGTGGCAGTTAGCACATCCAATCGGTTGATCGATTTTTTCGCCGAGTTTGACAAAGGGCGTCTTGAAATACTCCTCTGGGCCCATTTCATCCCATAAGCTGGGGCTGTTCGCTGTTTTGCATGAGTAACAAGTGCCTGCTGTTTTTTCGTTTACGCGTTTTGTCTCACGTACGTCGGTGAGACTGTTCATGTGCCCGCGTTCTTCGTTGTAATCGATACTGAAAGGCATGCCCGCAAACAGGGTGACCAAGCGAGGGTCGCTTTCAAGCTTCGAGTAGGGCTCTGAACCGCCAAAGGCTGTTTTAGCTTTGTTATCCTTGGTCTTCAGGAAGGTAGAGTATTGGTTGGGGAAGTTTAATCCCCATTGATGGGAGTCGGGTTCGTATTGGGCTATTTCTACCAAAGGCTGAATGCCCCGTTGAGGAGAGGGTTGGTTGCGCATGTATAGAAGAACGCCGACCAAGGCTGCTGCCAGTAACACCGTAGTACCAAGTAAGATCAGGACGATAGGGGTTCGACTCATTTGTATGCCTCCGTGTGTCGATAGGGTAATAACGAAATGCCGCGTTCACCATGGGCTACGTCGCGGTGACAGTCAAAACAATAGCGATCAAGCGCTTGAGGGCTTTCAAACATCACAGAAACCGTAGATTCATGACAACGAATGCAATTTTCTTGCACGACTTTTCGAGATGACTCTTTGGCTCGAATGGCAGGGGGGATGTCACCCATCATGAAGGCAGTGACATGATGATAACCTGAGACTGCTTTAACCCAATATTTTGGAATTAGGGCATGGGGCGTGTGACAATCGCTGCAGTTTGCCCATTGTTTATGGGCGCCATGGTACCAACTTTCGTAAACGGCATCCATGACGTGGCAATTATTACAGGTGGTGGGGTTGTTACCCAAATAAGCGGTAAAGTCGGTCACGTAAAGCCCGACGCCAATGACTGCAAGGATAGATAAAACAGGCACAAGGAGCAGCCATTTGCTCATAGGTTTCTCCGTTGGTGAAATTCTAGTTTGTTACTTTGGCTCATTATATAAAAAGTGCCTTGGCTAAACTGTGACTTAGGTCACATAGTTACTTTTAATTCATTGATGGAGGCTCAAGGAGGGTTGTCTTCTCTAGCCAAGCAACTTAGCCAGAATTCAACTTGAAAAGGGATGAAGAAACTTGTCTCGCACCTCCTTTACGCTGGATTAAGCGAAGCTAGGTGGGTTGTTTAGTTATTCATGCTTTATGGCTTCGATGATGTTTACTTGCGCGGCTCGGCGGGCGGGCCCTAAAGCGGCGATTTGGGCGACAAGGAAGGCAATGAAGACGCCGATCACAAAGGGTTGTAAAGAAAACTTATAAGATAAATTATATCCGATCATTAGGTTCATGGCAAGGATCATCACCTGAGCAATGAGAAATCCAAAAACCAGACCATAGATTCCCCCCATCGTACCATGGGCAAGGGCTTCGGCTAAAATCATACGCATGACCTGAAGGCGTGTCATCCCCATTGAGCGTAGAGCGCCAATCTCGCGCTGTCTTTCGATGACGTTCATGGTCAGCGTGTTCACTACACCCAGCGCTCCGATCAGGATACCGATCAAGCCCAGTACATCAAAAAGTCGAAAGGCGCTTCCTACCAAATCCAGAATGCTTTTTTTGAACTCTTGCGTTGATTGCAGGCTGATGTGGCGCCGTTTCTGGTAGCGATTTTCGATCTCATTAGCCACTTGCTCGACTGAATATCCGTCAGCAACCTTGAGAGTGAACCGATCGACACCGCTTTCCCCAAAATAAGTTTGCAAATCTTGATAGGTCGTATAAAGAACGCCCCTTTGCCCGGTGAAATCGAGCACGACCCCTGCTATGGTAAAGGAGTGCTTGCCCCGCATGGTGAGAATGGTTATGCTGTCACCGCTCTCTAGCTTGTAGCGGTCTGCGGTTACGTTTGAGATGAAAACGGCGTTGCCCCGCTTCAGACGCGCCCAACTGGCTTCGGGGTCGATATGTTTATCCGTAAATTGGAGGTCTGCGATTTGTCGAAACGTGTCAGGGTCAATGGCATAGAGATAAAACTCATTCTGGAGCGTGTTTTCGGGGAGCGATTCGGGAGCAATGCGCACTTCAAGAACTCGTGTGGGGGTGACTACCGCCACGCCAGCGACGCTTTTAAGCTGATTTCCAAAAGATTCTCGCATTGTTACCGCCGAGCGGACGTACAAATCGCCTCCTAAAGCGGAGTCAATCCAATCCCCCATGTCCTTCTTGAACGAAGTGGCGACTGAATTGATCGAAATGATCATGGTCAAGGAAACCATGAGAGAAGCTACGGTGAGGGTGGTGCGGCTGATCGCTCGCTGGACGTTTGCCGAACCGAGACGGCCTTCATTGCCATAGGTTTTCAGAGCTAGGTAGCGAGGGATGGTCTCTAAATATTGGATGGCAAGTGTCACCGTCAGTGTCGCCCCAAGGAAAATGGTTAGAACGGCCATACTGCCAATGGTAAACATCCAGCTCTCAGGCCACTCTGTGCCGTAGATGATGAAATAACCAAAAGCGATAAGAAAAAGACCAGCGATCCAAATAATTTTGGGAGGTTTGCTATCCAACCGCGCCCGTACCCGCAGGGCGTCAAGGGGGCTGATGTTTGCAGCTCGAAGGGCTGGTTGCAGGGCAGAGAGGATGGCAACTCCGATCCCCACTGCAATAGCTTCCAGGTAGAGTAGAACTGAGACGCTGAAAATTTCTTCTGTAGGAGTGACCACTGCCTCGGTCATGCGGATCAATCCCCGCGCTAAAATCAAGCCGAGGGGAATGCCGGCAAGCGATCCGAATAAGGCGATAATAGAAGCCTCCATAAGCACAGTCAGCAGCACCTGTTTGCGGCTCATCCCGATGGCGCGCAACATGCCAATTTCGCGAATCCGCTCAGAGACTGTCATTGAGAAGGTGTTGTATACCAAGAAAGAGCCAACGAAAATGGCGATGATCGAAAAGAAGCTCAGACCGAGCTGGTACGTAGCAAGCATTTGGCTGACGACTACCCCTCTTGAATCAGGGTAAACCACATCGCCGTTTTTGCCGATTCGCTGTTGCAGGGTTTGTTTCAAATTTTCCAAGAGGGCTGGTTTTCCGCTGATCGCCTCGGGTGTGCGAATGGCAATTTCATCCAATTGATCTTGGAGATTGAAAGATTCTTGGACAACTTTGAGAGGGGCAAAACCCACCACACTGTCGTTCAGCAAAGCTACGCCTTCAGCAGCCAACAAGCCTGTGATCTTCAGGCGGACTGTGCCATTTGGTGTAAGCAGGATAAACCAATTTCCGACCCTTAGTTTTTTATCTGCTGCATATTTTTCGGGCAGGACGATTTCATATCGCCCCGCTTGGGGCATCCGCCCTTCGCTCAGAAGGTACACTCGCACCTGCGGGTCTAGGGTTGGGTCAATACCGTAGAGTAAAAAGAAATTCCCTGCCGCAACGCCGTTGATATTCAGGTTAATTTGCCAGTCAGTGGCTTCGTCAGCGGGTAAAGTATTTACCCGTAAGGACGGCGCGGCGACGTCCACCCCCTTTACCGATTGTACGGTTGGCAGCAGACTTTGTTTTAAGTTTTCATTTTTCTGACTGCTGGGGATGACCAGCAGGCTTGCTTGTCCGGCAGCGCGGTCGAATACGCGCCGCAGCGAATCGATGGTGGTTTGGTTGGTTACTTGAATGGCAAGGACAACCGATACCCCCAGCAGAACGCCAATTCCCGTCAAGAGGGTGCGCAACTTGCGACTGGAGATATTTCGCCAAGCGATGAACCACAAAGCCCCGATTTTCATCTGCAGACACCTTAGGTTTCTAGCTCTGCCATTATGCTCATAATTTGTTCGATGGGTACACTGCCATTTTGACTGCTGATTTGGTTGACGATTTCCCCATCTTTTAGGAAAACCACTCGGTCAGCGTATGAGGCTGCCTTGGGGTCATGGGTGACCATTACAATGGTGGTGCAGAGTTCTTTACAAACTCTTTGAAGCAACTCTAGAATCGCCCTTCCTGAACGCGAATCGAGATTGCCGGTTGGCTCATCGGCAAGCACGACCTCCGGTTGGTTGACAAAGGCTCTGGCGATGGCAACCCTTTGCTGTTGCCCGCCAGAAAGTTGATCGGGGCGATGGTTCTCTCGGCCGCCCAGTTTGACCAAGTGAAGCAACTCGTTGACTTTCGTTTGGTACTGTGATAGCCGTTGTCCATCGATCATCAGAGGCAAAGCTACGTTCTCAACCGCATTTAGAGTAGGCAGTAAGTTGTAAAACTGGAAGATAAAGCCGATCTTTTGGCGGCGAAGTATGGTGAGTTGGTCGTCATTCAACTTCGAAAGCGCCTGACCGGCAAAATACACTTCCCCTTGGCTGGGGTTATCTAAACCGCCCAGAAGGTGAAGGAGGGTAGATTTTCCCGATCCGGAGGCACCCATAATAGCCACAAACTCGCCGCGCTGAACGGCAAAGTTCACGCCTTTAAGCGCAACAACCTCCACCTCGCCCATTCGGTAGATTTTGGTCAAGTTTTCGGCGCGCAGCACAGGCTCATGTGTTTCGTCAACTGTCATAAACCGCTCCACAAACTGTGCAATAGCTTTGCACTAACTTTGCAGAATAAATTATACCTGAGGATTGTTAATTTTGGGTAAGAGGTTCGAAGGTGTGAGGGCTTTTGCGGCCAGTGCTAAGGAGTGGTTAGGTGCTTTGAACATCCGCTCAAACCAGCCTGACGGTGGAGCCGGCCGGCGTTTTCTCGACTTCCAAACGGTTGGAAAAGGCATCTTTTAGTTCGTCGAGGTGAGTGATAATGAGGATTTTGGCAAATTGATCGCGCACGCGATTGATTGCTTCAATCAACTGTTGGCGGCCTTGGGCGTCTTGTGAGCCAAATCCTTCGTCGATCACCAATGTTTGCAAGCGCGCCCCGGCACGATGGGCAAGCAGTTCGGAGATGGCGAGGCGAATGGCGAAATTAATCCGGAAGGCTTCGCCGCCTGAGAATAACTCGTAATCACGGCTGCCTTTGGAATCGCTGATTTGGATTTCGAGGGTCTCGCGCAAATCCTCCCGGCGGCTGTCCCTATAGCGTGTCTGCGTGTTGAAGCGTAAGGTCATGTTCCCGTCGCTCAAGCGATAGAGGATTTGATTGGCGCGTTCCTCGATTTGCGGTAAGGCTTGCTCGATCAGGAGCGCCGGCACACCATCTTTTCCAAATGCTCGCTCAAGGGTTTTATAACGCGAGACAAGCGTAGCTTTTCCAGCGCGTTCGCTTTGTAATTTTTGGGCGCGTTTTTTCAACTCCTTGAGGACATCAACCCGTTGGCGGGCAGCACCCAGTTGGCGATTCCATTCGCTTTCCGCCTCTTCGAGCGTTTTCAATTCCTTCTCGGCAGCAGCCAGATCAGGAGCATCTTTTTGCGCTTGTTCAACCGCCTTGTGGATTGAATGCCACGCTTGATACAGGGTTTGGTGCGTTTCCTGTTGCTGGCGGAGCTGGTTTTCTAAATCCTGGATTTCACGAGAGATGCGGGGGATAACCGCTTGCGCCTGCATCAACGTTTCATGCTCCTTGACGATGTTGCGCAGTTTGCTCTCCGACACGCGGAGCGCCTCATGAACCTCTCGATCGTAGCCGAGGGATTTCATCTGGGTCTGGATTTCCTCCATTTTCTTGCGGATGTCGGGGAGGAAGTTTTCGCTTTCGAGTTGGTCTTGAATTTCCTGTAGACGCGGGGCGCCGTTCTGCTCCCAGTCCTTGAGGATTTCTTCTTCACTGCTCAGTTTAGCGGCTAGTTTTTCTTTTTCACCTGTGAGTTGGCGGTAGGAGCGCTCGATGAGTGGACGTTCCTGGCTTTGTTTTTGGAGCACAGAAAGGTGGACTTCCCATTCTTTGATCTGAGCTTGATTAGCGAGATAGATTTGTTTTAAGTGTTGTCCTTCCCCTTCCAGAGTTTGGATGAGATTCTGAAGGTCGGCCGGTGACAGTGGTTGTCCACACAAGGGGCAATTTGCTCCCACCGTCTCAGCCTGAAGGGTGTCGATGCGCTTGCGCAGTTTTGTCATTTCCTCTTTGTGATGTTTGTTTTGCCCTTTTAGGTCATTAATTTGCCCCTGAAGGTGTTGGAGTTCTTGTTCTCCTTGAGCACAAAGGGTCAGTTCCGCTTCTTTTTCTTTCAGACGTTCAAGGATGGCAGTTATTTCGCCTTGCAAGCTGAGGATGGTTTGTTGGGCGGTGGTAGCACGTCGTTGTTTTTCGGATAAATGGTTTCTCTCCTGCTCGAGGCGGACTCGTTCGGCATTTAGCTCTGCTTGGTGGCTCTGAAGCATTTTCT
>CAKZNJ010000235.1 GCA_937129505.1 uncultured Anaerolineae bacterium
TAAGCAGAAAGCATGGGGATGCCAGCTTCTTGAAAGATGGGGGCCGCAGCGCGAGTTGCACCCGAATAGGAACCAGAAATAGCTGCAACGACTTTGTCTTGTTCGATCAGCTTGCGCGCAATTGCCGAGGCTTGATCGGGTTTCGCGGCATCGTCGTAGTAGACTAGCTCCAATGGACGCCCTAATACGCCTCCGCGTTCATTGACGATCTTAACCGCTAGCTGTGCGGATTGTAAGGCGCTGGTGCCGTCGGCTGCCGCAAAGCCCGTCGTGGGAGAAAAGAAGCCAATCTTGATCGGTTCACCAGATGGAGCTGGGGCCGCTTCTTCGGTAGCCGGCGCTTCGGTGGCAGGAGCCTCCTCTGCGGGGGCTTGCGTGGGTGGGGGAGCTTCTGTTTGGACAGGTTGCTCAGGAGCTGGTGTGGGAGTCGCCTGAGGGGCACATCCAGCTATTACAAGACTGAGGATGATCAGGGCGATGATCAGGGGAGAAAATCTATGTTTCATGGTCTACCTCCTTCTAATTCATTAAATTGGGGTGTTATGGATCGAAAAGGGGAGTTCTCTTAATTATTTGACAATAGTTCACCTCCATTAAAGGGATATGACGGTAGGGACTGTTCAAACTCTTTTTGGTCAAGGATTTGCTGGATATGAAACGCGTACTCGTTGCCGAGATGAACGGCTAGATACAAAACTGCTGGATATTCTTTCCCATTCAGAAGGGTATACGTGAGGCGCTCAATGTAAAACGCTGCTTTGCCTGGTTGAGTCTTGAGCAAGATAGCTTCTTTTTCGTTGAGTACATGTGCTTCAATGGAGTGAATTGCCCTAATCAAGGGAATATGATACTTTTTGATCAATAGATGGTGAAAGGATTGATTTTCTAGGTCCTCATCGATCAGGTTTGGACATAAGCGCTTGGCAAGATACCGTTGCTCATACACAACGGGTTGGTCATTTGCCCAACGCAGACGAGTGATGAGAAAAATCTCTTCTCCTTTTGCGATTGAAAGACGATGGGCAACACTAGCAGAGGCGGGTAGGATGGTCTTTTCGAGCAGGGTGGTATGGGGGGTTTGATTCTGGCGAATAATATCATCATTAAAATTGCTCAAGCATAAAAAGGGGCGACTGCGCCATGGATCTTCTACTACATAAGTTCCCTGACCTTGTTCAGTGCGCAAAAGGCCTTCATGGAGCAGGGTGTCAATGGCTTTTCGGACTGTGCCGCGACTGACGTTAAATTCCTGGGAAAGATGCCATTCACCAGGGATTTTGGTCCCCGGTGGAAATTCACCGATCATAATGCGCTGACGTATGATCTGACTGAGTTGATAGTGCTTAGGCAGAGGGCCTGGGCGCAGCATATCTTTGACCTGTACAGATGTATATACAACTAAAGTGACTTAAATTATATTGGTTTTCATTGGTTTGTCAATCTTTCATAGCTAGAAATTTGGGCAAAAATCTTGCAATTTTGCGCAAAAATTGCTATAATATGCCCATCTAAAAATCAAGAATTTTCATCTTTGCGCAACTTTGTCTGATGGATACTGTGCAAATTCCCACCTCTCTTTCCCTGATCCCCGCTCAACGGCATGAACTGCTCTTGAAATACCTTTCCGCCCACCGCATCGCCTCTTGTGCTGCCTTAGCCGATGCCCTTAATGTCTCCGAATCAACCGTGCGCCGCGACTTAGAAATCCTCGAAAAACAGGGTCTGATCGAGCGCACCCGTGGCGGAGCCATCCTGAACGAGCGCATCCGCTACGAAGCAGAGTTCGTTCAACGGGCGCAACGCATGATCGAGGAAAAGCGCCAGATCGGCTGCGCCGCCGCAGCGCTCATCGAAGCCGGCGATGTGGTCTTTGCTAATTCGGGCACCACCACGGAGCAGGTTCTGCGCCATATTCGCGGTGTGCCCAATGTGACCGTCTTCACCAACAACACCGCCCTGCTCAATGATAGCCATGACCTTGATTACGAGCTGGTTCTCTTGGGCGGCAGTTACCTGCCGCTCTCAAAAGCTGTTGTTGGACCCCTGACCTCTTCAAACTTGGGTCAGGTTTACGCAACCAAAACCTTTATCGGTGTCGAGGGCATCAGCCTGCGCTACGGTTGCACGGTCTCCACCTTCCCTGAAGCGGAAATCATCCGCTTGATGATCGAACACACCCAAGGACCGGTGATCATCGTCACTGATCACACCAAGTGGGGCGCCGTCTCGAATCATCTCATCGCTCGTCTGGAACAGGTGGACAAAGTGGTCACCGATGGCGGCTTAGATGTCAATGCGCGCATGGCCTTAGTCAGCCGCTCCATTGAGGTGATTGTTGCCGGTTAGGCTGGCTTTTGCCCCTGCTGGCAAAAGGCACAGCAGATCTTGCTAATCGGTAATTGGGTTGCACAAAGATGGTGAAAGGGGCTCTTTCGAGGTTTAGAGGTAGGAGCTGGATGTAGCAACACTTTGTCCGCCAACGGACGTCAATCTCAAATGGAGGTGAATTTGTGAAAGAACAAGCCCACGTTGTTGTCATTGGGGGAGGCATTTTTGGGGTTAGTATCGCCTATCATCTCGCCCAGCGAGGATGGACAGATGTCGTCCTGCTAGAGAAGATGGACATTGCCAGCGGCGAGACGGGTCATGCCGCCGGCTTGGTCACCCAATTTGCCACTTCCGAAACGCTGATGCAAATTCGCAAGTACAGTGTTGAGCTCTATACCCAACTGGGATTGCTCTCGGTGGTGGGCAGTTTGCGCGTCGCTTCCAGCCCGGAGCAGTTCAAGGAATTGCAGCGCAGCGTCAGCCGGGCAAAGGGCATTGGCATGGAAGTGGAGATCATTTCACCCGAGGAAGCGATCAAGATCATGCCTGCGTTGAGCAGCAAGGACTTATACGGCGCAATTTATCTGCCCGATGATGGTCATTTGGATCCCTACCTGACGACCACCCACATGGCTGCCTTAGCCAAAGATATGGGGGTGGAGATCTGCACCAATACGCGAGTCACGGGTATCGAGCTAAGCCCTAAAGGGGAAATTCAGCGGGTGTTGACCGATAAAGGCGCCATCCGCACCGAAATTGTGGTCAACGCAGCGGGGCTGTGGGCGCCGCGAGTGGCCGCCATGGCGGGCATTCACATCCCAACCACCCCCGTCGATCATCAGCATATTGCCCTCAAGGCGATTCCGGGCAAGGAGTTCAGCCACAACACCCCCTGCCTGCGCGATCCCGATAATCTGATTTATCTGCGCGAAGAACAGGGCGGTTTGGTGATTGGCG